>NZ_JAAUVO010000009.1:0-195006 GCF_012030385.1 Microbacterium sp. B19(2022) | reverse complement strand
CCCGCATATTGCGTCCCCGCCGCCGGAGCACCAGCCGTACACGCACCCGTCCCCGCTGCTCCGCCCGCAGTCTGGCTACCGCCGCGTCCGGTTTCGGCTAGCCCTTCTGCGGGCGCCGGGGCTCCCGCGGTGCCTCCTCCGGCGCCTCCGGCGGAACCGGCCGCACTGCTTCCTCCGGGTGCACCACCTCCACCGCCTGCGATGAGCAAGGGAGTGACGCCGTACCCGCCTTGCCAGATCGCGCTCATGCCTCCACCGGCTCCACCAGGACGCACGTTTCCGGTGGCCGCGCCGCCACCGACGGCGCCGCCGCCGTAAGTCGGAGCCCCCTGCAACGGCGCACCGCCCTGGCCGACGGTGACCGTGAGAGATGCTCCGGGCGTGACGGATAGGACGCCGACCGCCTGTCCGCCCGCGCCTCCGCCCTGCGCGCCCTGACCCGCGCCCGCCCACTGGCCCCCGCCGCCGGCACCCGTGAGCGTGGCGCTCACCTGCGTGACGCCTGTGGGGACGGTGAAGGTCTGGTCGCCGCCGCTGTAGGTGAAGTCGACGCAATGCACGTACGCGCCCGTCGGGACACACGCGACCTCCGCTGCCGAAGCAGATTCCGACCCGCCGAAGCCCGCGGTCAACGCCGACGCCACGCCGAGGAGCAGCGCCAGAGTCGCAGCCATCTTTCGTGGGGCCGCGGTACGAGGGGCCGCAGTGGCCACGGCAGCCCGGCGAACCGGACCTGTCCCGCGAGTGATCCGCTTCATTGCTCTTTCCCCTCAACTGTTCCGCGCTGGGGCACACGTAACGATCGAAGAGTATTACGACACTCAGCGGAAACATAGGGTTACCGGAAAAATACCGATATAATGCGCCGCGCCCGGCACGGGCGTCTTGTCAGACGCGGGCGAGGATCTCGCCGTGCGGCACGAGGTACCAGCCGTCGCCGTCGTCGGCCCAGCGCTTCCACGCATCGCTGATCTCCTGCAGATCCGCAGGAGTCGCCATGTCACTGTCCACCAGCTGCCGCGCGAGTGCCGACTCGAGGATGCGGTCGGCCCACATCCCACCCCACCAGGCGCGCTCAGCCGGCGATGCGTAACACCAGGTGGATGCCGTCGCGGTCACGTCATCGAAACCCGCGGCCCGCGCCCACGCCAGCAACCGGCGCCCGGCATCCGGCTCGCCGCCGTTCGCACGCGCCGCCGCCTGGTACAGCGCCAACCACCTGTCGAGCTCGGGCAGGACGGGGAACCAGATGAACCCCGAGTAGTCGGCATCGCGGGCTGCGACGAGTCCGCCGGGAACGGTCACCCGACGCATCTCGCGAAGCGCCTGCACCGGGTCGCCGACGTGCTGCAGAACCTGGTGCGCGTGCACCACGTCGAACGAGTCATCAGGGAAGCTCAGCGCGTGCACGTCCTCGACCGAGAAGGCGAGGTTGGTCAGGCCGCGTTCCTCGGCGAGGCCACGCGACAGCGACAGGGCGTTCTCGTCGATCTCGGTGGCAGTGACATGCCCGACGGCCCCGGCGAAGTCGACGGTGATCGTGCCGGGGCCGGCCCCGACGTCGAGGAGCCGGGTCGTGTCCGTGAGGTGCGGACGGAGGTAGGCGGCGGAGTTCGCGATGTCGCGCACGTTGTGCGAGCGGAGAACTGATTCGTGGTGTCCGTGCGTGTACGAGGCCATGCGTTTCAGTCTGGCAGAGCGGCCAGACCGGCCAATTCCCGCACTCTGTCGACCACCTGCGTCACCGCGGACGTCGGCATGTCGACGAGGATCTCACCGATGCGCAACGGCGACGCGCGCTGACGCGCCCCGACCGCGAGGATCCTCTCGATCGCGTCGGCATCCGCCCCGATCAGGTCGTCACCGGCGAGCACCGCGCCGTCCGCTCCTTCCGCCCTCCGGACAGCGTGGCCGCGGCGCGTGCGATCGTCGGCATCGAGTCGGAAGAACCGGACGTCCGCTCGCGGGAAGGCAGCGTGCACGTCTTTCGGCGAGATCTCGAACGGCGCGACCGCGATCACGGTCTTCGCCCCCACCTCAGCGAACACCGCCTGCAGCACCGCTGCGGCCGCTGCTCCGTCCACAGGATCGGCATTCCACACGAAGCTCAGTTGGGCGCCATCGAGGAACCCCGTGCGCTCGCCCCCAGCCCATTGCGTGCGAGCCAGCTCCCAGCCGACAGGTGAGGCACCGGCGCACCTCGGACCGGTGATCCAGATGACTCGACCGGTCGCATGCGCTTCGAAGAATACGACGTCGGATGCCACCTCCGCCCCGACTGCCGGCCGCGCGATCACTGCCTGCACCGACTCCTCGATGGTCGACCGCTCGGTGTCCAGACGTTCCCAGGCGGGGTGCGCGGCGCTCGCCTCCTCGGTGCCGGCCGCGAGCGCGGCATCCACCTGTTCGCGTTCCCACCGCCGGGGAGCCAATCGTCTCCGTCTCGTCTCCTCGTCCGCATCCAGCCACAGGGAGAGCGTCGGATGCCCGTTCACCGGGGGCGGTTGAGATGGATCGGCGACTCCGGATACGACGAGGCGCTTGACGCCCGCGTCGCGGAACCGCACGGCGAGCCGGGCGAGCGCCGTCTCCTTCAAGGCCCAGCGGTCGCGGTCATCGGACGGAGCGGGGTAGCACATGCCGAGCTGATCGATATCGAGGTACCCGGTCGGCACTCCGTCGGATGCGAGACGCTCGGCGACAGCCCACGCGACGGTGCTCTTTCCCACACCCGGCGCTCCGGCCAGCCGCAGCACATCCATGCGACTCAGTCTGGCAGTGGATCGCACTCAGTGCAGGTCGGCGACGGCCCGCCGGATGGCCTCGCGATCGGGCTTGCCCGACGCCAGGACATCCATCTCGTCGACCAGGATCAGGCGGGAGGGACGCGCGTGCTTGCCGAGTTCTTCCGCGACAGCGTCACGGGCCTGAGTGAGTTGCTCAGACTCGCTCCGCCTCAGTACCTCACCACGCGCGGCGACGATCACGGATGCCTCGCCCCAGTGCTCGTCCTCCACGCCGACCACGACGGCCTCGTGCAATCCCGGGACCCGCCGGACGATCCGCTCCACCCGATCGAGGGAGATGTTGATGCCGCCCGACACGATCACGTTGTCGGCTCGGCCGTGCACGCGCACCACGCCGTCTTCGACCAGACCGAGATCGCCCGTGCGATACCAGCGGATGCCGTGCTCGTCCCGGACAAAGGTGCGTGCGCTCAACGAGGCGTCACCGAGATAGCCCTCGGCGAGCATGGGCCCCGCGATGCGCAACTCCCCCTCGACCGTGCGCACGCCGACCGTGTCGAGCGGCACGCCGTCGTAGACACAGCCCCCACTGGTCTCGGTGGAGCCGTAGGTTCGGACCACCCGTACACCCAGGTCGGCCGCGCGCTCGCGAAGCGGCTCCGGCAGCGACTGTCCGCCCACCAGGATCGCCCGGTACGCCGTGAGCGCGGCACGCACGGCCGTGTCGTCGGCGGCGTCGAGCAGCGTCGCGATCTGTGCGGGGACGAGCGAGGTGTAGAGGTCGGGAATCCCTGTCCCCGACGACGGACGCATCATCGCGAGTGTCGCCTCGGCGAAGGACGCGGGAGAGAATCTGCCGTCGATGACGGCCGGCCGAGTGCCCGCGAGGATCGACCGCACGATCACCTGCAGCCCCGCGACGTACCCGGCGGGCAGTGCGAGCAGCCAGCGCCCGCTCCCGATCCTCGCCGCCGTGGCTTCGGCACTCGCGCGCAGCGCCTCACCGCTCAGGGCGACACGCTTGGGTATGCCGCTCGATCCGGAGGTCGCGATCACCGCCGCGATGCCGTCCGCCACGTTCTCGGGCGCACCGTCCAGCATTCCGAAACCCAGCGCCGGTCCGCCCTCGAGCGCGCGCTGCAAGGCGTGCCGCAGCACATCCGGATCTTCGGCATCCGTGGGGGTCAGGGCGGTCATGCGGGTCTCCGGCTCAGTAGTGCCAGGGGAACGACGACCAGTCGGCGTCCCGCTTCTCGAGGAAGGAGTCGCGACCCTCGACCGCCTCGTCCGTTCCGTAGGCCAGACGGGTCGCCTCACCGGCGAAGACCTGCTGACCGACCAGACCGTCGTCGACCGCGTTGAAAGCGAACTTCAGCATGCGGATCGCCGTGGGCGACTTCGTGAGCACGGTGCGCGCCATCTTCAGCGCCTCGCGCTCAAGCTCGGCGTGCGGTACGACGCGGTTCACGGCACCGGCCTCGTAGGCACGCTGCGCCGAATACTCCTCGGCCAGGAAGAACACCTCGCGGGCGAACTTCTGCCCGGTCTGCCGTGCCATGTATGCGGAGCCGTACCCGGCGTCGAAGCTTCCCACGTCGGCATCCGTCTGCTTGAAGCGGGCCTCTTCGGCCGAGGCGATCGTGAGGTCGCACACCACGTGCAGCGAGTGCCCTCCGCCGGCAGCCCACCCGGGAACGACCGCGATGACGACCTTGGGCATGAAGCGGATGAGCCGCTGGACCTCGAGGATGTGCAGGCGTCCGACCGCCGCGCGGCTCGCACCGTCGACGATCGCCGTCTCGGCATCCGAGTACTTGTACCCGTCGCGGCCGCGGATGCGCTGATCGCCACCCGAGCAGAACGCCCAGCCGCCGTCCTTCGGGCTCGGACCGTTTCCGGTCAGCAGCACCGCTCCGATGTGCGCATCCTGCCGAGCGATGTCGAGCGCGCGGTAGAGCTCGTCGACGGTGTGCGGGCGGAAGGCGTTACGCACCTCCGGACGGTTGAAGGCGATGCGCGCGACTCCGCCGTCGTGCGAGACATGCGCGGTGATGTCGGTGTAGTCCTCGGCGCCGGGCGCGAGCACCCATTCGGCCGGGTCGAACAGATCGGAGACGAATGCGCTGGTCACGGCATCCACCCTATTCCTCGCCCGCCCCCGGCCACGGAGGAAGCGCCGCCCCGACCGGGACGGCGCTTCCTCGATCGCACGTGTCAGCGGCGACGAGCACGGACCGTCTTGATCCAGCCGTCGACGATGTCCCAGCCGACGCCGAGCGCGATACCGAATCCCAGCAGTACGGCGAGGATGCGGAACACCCCGCCTTCGTCGGCCGATTCGGCCTGTCCTGCCGCGAAGTCCTCGCCGCCGGCCGCGGTGATCTGCGCCACGAACTCCGGATTCACCAGGTCACCGGTCAGCAGCGGAACGAGCACCCAGGCGAGGAATGCGACGGCGAGGATCGTGTTCGTCACGGCCAGCCCCGTGGTCCATCGTCCCCTGCGGTAGAGCACGACCGCGAACACGGCCTCCGCGGCGATGAGCAGGAACAGGACACCGATCCCCCAGGGCCACAGCTGCGGGTTCAGGATCGGCAAGGTCTCGCCGTCGACGTGGACGAAGCCGCGGTAGCGATCCCAGAGGAGAGCACCGATCGCGATACCGAGGAAGACGAGCGACGCGATCAGCTCGCTACGCCCCACTCCCTTCTCCGTCGGCTCCGGCAGCTGGTCGAGATCCCACTTCTCGATCGCCGTCGTGCTGTTCGAACGCTCGAGGATGACGAAGACGAGCGTGGTCCAGAAGCAGATGTGGAGGATTGCCCCGCCGGTCGCCACGATCGACGTCGAGATGATCTCGCCCACGGGGGCACCGGAGATGGTCTGCCCCAGTGCGACGCCGCCGAGGACGCAGACCGGAACGATCATCAGCAGCAGCTTGAGCAGTCGCCACCAAGTCAGATAGAAGCGCGGGCCGAGGAGGTACAACGGGCGATCCGCGTACCCGGCGGCCAGCACCCCGGGGTCGCCGAGCTCGGTGAGGACGGCACGTTCGGCGTCTTCCGGCGCCTCCCCCTGCTCGAGCCTCGCCTCGATCGCATCGGCGATGGAGGCTTCGAGCTCGGCACGGACATCGTCCTGCGCCTCAGGTCGGAGGCTGCGGATCGTCGCGCTGATGTAGCGCTCGGTGAGAGTGGCTGTCGTGACCATGTCAGTTCTCCTCTGCTGTGAGGGTGGTGATCGCGGTGGTGAGCGACCGCCATTCGTCGGTGAGGGTGTCGGCGAGGCGGATGCCGGCATCCGAGGTGCGGTAGAACTTGCGGGGCCGGGCCTCGTCGGTGTTCCACTCGCTCGTGAGGTACTCCTGCTTCTCGAGCCGACGGAGCAGCGGGTACAGCGTGTTCGCGTCGGTCGCGAATCCTCGTTGCTCGAGCTGCTCGAGCAACGAGTATCCGTAACCCGGCGTGCGCAGCAGCTGCAGGCAGGCGAGCACCACGGTGCCGCGCCGCAGTTCCTGCAGGTGCGTGTCGAGCGTCTCGTTCATGTCGATCACATTACTGTGCGTCACACACCATTGTCAATCGCACATCTATGCCTGACCTACCCCCTCCCCCTCGGGATCGCCGAGCGCACGGCTTCTCGTCGAGCGCACGGCTTCGTCGCGTCTACAAGCCGTGCGCTCGGCAGCAAGCCGTGCGCTCGGCAGGGGGCGGGGCGAGGCGACTCACCCGGAAGACGAGCGGCGCGCGGACGCTTCCACGGAGCAGAATGGGCACATGATCCCGCCGCTCGCAGACCTGATCGACTCGGCCAGGGTCGTCGCCCTCCCGATGCACAGCCGCTTCCGCGGCGTCGAGGTACGGGAGGCCCTCCTCTTCGAGGGGCCGGAGGGATGGGCGGAGTTCTCGCCGTTCACCGAGTACGAGGATGCCGAGGCCTCGACCTGGCTCGCCGCGGCGATCGACTTCGCGTGGCGCGAGCAGCCGGCGCCGCTGCGCGACCGGATCGGCGTGAACGCGACGATCCCCGCGGTGGAAGCCGCCCGCGTCGCCGAAATCCTGGAGCGGTTCCCCGGATGCCGCACCGCCAAGGTCAAGGTCGCCGAGCCTGGTCAGAGCCTCGCCGATGACGTGGCACGGATCCGCGCCGTGCGTGAGGCGATGGGGCCGGAGGGACGCATCCGGGTGGATGCGAACGGCGCCTGGAACGTCGACGAGGCCGAACACGCCGTCCACGCCCTGGGCGAGTACGACCTGGAGTACGTGGAGCAGCCCTGCGCGACCGTGCCGGAGCTCGCTGATCTGCGCAAGCGGGTCAAGTACATGGGCATCCCGGTCGCCGCCGACGAGAGCGTGCGCAAGTCCTCCGACCCGCTCGCCGTCGCCCGCGCCGGCGCGGCCGATCTGCTCGTCATCAAGGCCCAGCCGCTCGGCGGCATCACGCACGCGCTGCAGATCGTCACCGCGGCGGGGCTCCCGGTCGTGGTCTCGAGCGCACTCGACACGGCGATCGGCCTGTCGCAGGGCGCCGCACTGGCCGCAGCCCTCCCGACATTGGACTACGACTGCGGACTCGGCACCGCCTCACTCTTCCTCGACGACGTGGCCGACCTGCGTCCGGTCGACGGCTCGATCCCGGTAGGCCGCGTGACGCCCGACTCCGAGGCACTCACCCGCCTCGCAGCATCAGACGAGCGTCGCGAATGGTGGCTCGCCCGGCTCGCCCGCTGCCACTACGAACTGACCTCCACCACGAACTGAACCGATACGGGCCGGCGCGCGACATCCCACCGGAGGTCAGTGCGTCTCTCCCACCTCGCCGAGCATCTCGGCGAGGTGACGCGTCGCAAGGTCAGCAGCCCGCGGGCCATGGTCGCCGTCCGCGCCGAAGATCGTGAGGATCTCCGCATCCTGCTCACCGTCGGCGCCGAACCAGTGCGGCGTTCGGGTGTCGAACTCCGCGACCTCGCCGGCTTCGAGAATCACGTCGCGGTCCCCCACGATGAGGCGGATGCGGCCGGCGAGCACGTACATCCACGATGACCCGTCGTGCGCGGTGAGCTTCGGCTCCGACGCCTCCCGCGGCACGAGGATCTTCCACGCATGCCTCTCCCCGGGCTGGCGGGTCAGCGCGACCACGGTGCGGCCGTTGACCCTCCGCGGGCGCAGCCGCACCCGTGGGTCGCCGGTCTCCGGAGCGCCGACGAGGTCGTCGAGCGAGACGCGGTACATCCGCGCGAGCGGCAGCAGCAGCTCGAGGCTCGGACGTCGCTGACCGGTCTCGAGCCGTGACAGTGTGCTCTTCGAGATCCGGGTGGCTGTGGCGACTTCGGTCAGCGTGAGGCCGCGGCGAGCGCGCAGCGACTGAAGACGGGGACCGATCTGCTCCAGCGTCGCGTCGAGGACCGATTCCTGTTGTTCCATGGCTTTATAGGACCACGGGCGTCCCGGTTTCGGCAACGCGGGTTGCTGGTCGAGCGTTCCGCGATCGATGCTGAGGACATGACGGAGACTTCCACCCCCACGCCCCTCCTGCGCGCGGGCACGGCCGGGCTCGCCCTCAGCGTCCTGGTCGCATCGCTCGGGACCAGCGCCGCGAACGTCGCGCTCCCCACGATCGCCGCGGAACTCGACGGCACCTTCGCGCAGACGCAGTGGGTGGCTCTCGCGTACCTGCTGGCGATGACGGCGACGAGCCTCACGGTGGGACACCTGGGCGACCTGCTCGGCCGGCGTCGGGTGTTGCTGCTCGGCATCGCGGTCTTCACGATCGCGGCCGCGCTGTCTGCGATCGCGCCGACCCTGTGGATGCTGATCGCCGCCCGCGCACTGCAGGGCATCGGCGCCGCCGTCATGATGGCGCTCCCTTTGGCGCGCGCCCGCGACCTGGTCCCGCCCGATCGCCTGGGGCGCGTCATGGGCCTGCTCGGCACCACGGCAGCGGTGGGGACCGCCTCCGGTCCGGCGCTGGGCGGTCTCCTGATCACGGTGGCGGGTTGGCCGGCGATCTTCGCCGCCATGGTGCCGCTCGGACTCCTCGCCGCAGCCCTGGCGGCCGCGACCGGAGCGGAAGCACGGCAGGCAGGCAGTCCCCGACGCGGCTTCGACCTGCCGGGCATGGTCCTGCTGACGGTGGCCGTCGCCCTCTACACGCTCGGCGTCACCGCACCGGGCGATCAGGCCTCGTGGCCGACGCTGCCACTCCTCGGCGGAGCCGTCGCCGCCGCCGTGCTGTTCGTGATGCGCGAGCGTCGCGCGAGCCACCCGCTGCTGCCGCCGGTGCTGCTCAGGAACCGCAGTATCTCGCGGGGCGCGATCCTGAACCTCATCGTCGGCACCGTCATGATGAGCACCCTCGTGGTGGGCCCCTTCTTCCTCGCGGGCGCGCTGCACCTGCCTCCCGCGGCGATCGGCGTCGTCATGGCGGCCGGACCGCTCGCATCGATCTGCACCGGCGTGCTGGCCGGACGCGCGGTCGACCGGTTCGGCACGCACCGGATGACATCGGTCGGACTCGGCGGGATGCTCCTCGGGGCGCTCGCGCTCGCCCTGCTGCCAGCCTGGTGGGGGCTGCCGGGATACTTCACGGGCACCGTGCTGCTCGCCCCCGGCTACCAGCTGTTCCTCGCCGCCAACAACACCGGCGTCCTGAACTCCACGCCCGCCGACCGTCGCGGGGCGGCGTCAGGACTGCTGGGTCTCTCCCGCAATCTCGGTCTCGTCACGGGGGCCTCCGTGCTCGCGGCACTCTTCGCCGCAGCATCCGGTTCCGGCGAGATCGCCGCCGCCTCCCCGGACGCGCTGACTGCTGCGCTCCGGACGACGTTCCTCGTCACGGCCGCGCTCCTGGTGGCCGGCGCCCTGCTGTCGCTCGCGCCGAATCGCGCCCGATCGAGCGATTCCGCGCCCGATGCTTCGGCGACTCGCGCTACGACTCGATGATCAGCTGCACGAGCCGCCCGAGCTGCTCGCTGCCCGCCTGGCGCAGCTGCGCGTCGTCCTGGCCGGCCATCGCCCCGCGCACGGTCATGCCCTCCCAGAGGATCATGAGCATGCGTGCTGCAGTCTCGGCCGGCAGGCGCAGCTTCAACGCACTGACCGAGACGATGTCGTCGATGATCTGCGCGATGCTCGCGACCATCTCGCTCTCCTGTGCGAGGTAGGCCTCGCCGAACTTCGCGTCGCGCAGAGCCCGGATGCGGATCTCACTCAGCAGCATCACGCCCAGGCGGTCGTCGCCGCCGAGCTCCATGATCTGCTGCACGAGCTCGATCGGATCGCACCCCTCGACCAGGGCACCCTCCGCCGTCAGTTCCTCGACCCGGGTGCGAACTCCGCTCACGCGCACGTCGGAGACGCTCGCGGCGAGCATGAGGAACAGCTCGTCCTTGGATTCGAAGTTCGAGTAGAACGCGCCGCGGGTGAATCCGGCTCGCTCGCACACGGCCTCGACCGAGGCGCCGTCGAGACCGACCTCGGCGAAGACCTGCGCGGCGGCCTCGAGCAGACGGGCACGCGTGTTCTCACGGCTGCGGGTTGCGGGTGTCGACATCGAAACCTCCTGACCCTTCACTCTCGCACGATTCACACCCGGCACACAGATTCCGACGTGCCGGTCAATTTACGATACATGCATGTATCGGATACACCTGTGTATCCAATCAGTACCCCTCGGAGGAACGCGTGTCCACACTCCTGTCCTCGCTCGGCCGCTGGTCCTTCCGGCACCCCTGGCGAGTCCTCGTGTCCTGGCTGCTCGCGCTCGGCATCGCCGGAGCCGGAGCACTCGTGCTGGGGGCGGGCACCGACAACACGTTCTCGATCCCCGGCACTGAATCACAGGCCGGCCTCGAGCAGCTCTCGCGCTCGTTCCCGCAGGTGAGCGGCACGAACGCGCAGTTCATCGTCGTGGCCGCCGACGGCGACGAGATCACTGCCGACGACTACCGCGACCACATCGAGGATGCCGTCGACGAACTCGGCGACCTCGACGGCGTGCTCGCCGCCACCTCGCCCTACGACGAGATGGTCGAGGGCATGATCAACGACGACGACACCGCCGCCATCGTGCGCGTGCAGTTCGACGGCGAGTCCACCGACGTCTCGGATGACACGAAGGATGCGCTGCGCTCCGTCGTGAGCGACCTCGACGCCGAGCTCCCCGATGGTGCGCAGACCTCGCTGGGCGGCGACCTCTTCGCGATCTCGATCCCCGGTGTCACCCTCACCGAGGCGGTCGGCCTCCTGATCGCGCTGCTCGTGCTGATCGTCACCTTCCGCTCCTTCGTCGTGGCCGGCCTGCCGCTGCTCACCGCCATCCTCGGTGTCGGCATCTCGATGGCGGGCATCTTCACCGCGACCGCGTTCGCCACCGTGTCGTCCACCACCCCGCTGCTCGCGCTCATGCTCGGACTCGCGGTCGGCATCGACTACGCGCTGTTCATCATGGCGCGACATCAGGACCAGGTCCGTGAGGGCGTCGATCCCGAGGAATCCGCCTCGCGCGCCGTCGGCACCGCCGGATCGGCCGTCGTGTTCGCCGGCGTCACGGTCCTCATCGCACTGATCGGCCTCGGCTTCGCCGGCATCCCGTTCCTGACGACCATGGGCATCGCGGCCTCCGTCTCGGTGGCGGTCGCCGTCGCGATCGCGGTCACCCTGACGCCGGCCTTCCTCGGCTTCATGAAGGGGAAGGTGGTCGGTCGCCCGAGGCGCGCCCCGAAGGCGAAGAAGAAGGCCGACAGTGACGATGCTCCCGCTGCTCCGGTGCGTGCGAAGGGCAGCGCGCGGTGGGTGAACGGCGTCACCAAGCGCCCGATCCTCGTGTCGCTCGCGGTCGTGATCGGCCTCGGCATCGTGGCCATCCCGGCACTCAGCCTCAACCTCGCACTTCCGAACGCCGGCGTGCTGCCGAAGGACTCGGAGGCGCGTCAGACCTACGACCTGGTGGCCGGGGAGTTCGGACCGGGCTTCAACGGCCCGATGATCCTCACCGGCACCATCGTCACCTCCACCGACCCGCTCACGCTGATGGAAGACCTCGGGGATGCTGTCGCCGAGGTTCCCGGCGTCAAGGAGGTCGCCCTCGCGACGCCGAACGAGACGGCGGACACCGGGATCGTGCAGATCGTCCCGGAGACCGCCCCGGACGACCCGGCGACCGCCGACCTCGTGCGCGAGCTGCGGAGCCACCACGACGAGTGGCTCGATGAGTTCGGGATCGACCTCAAGGTCACCGGCTTCACCGCCATCGGCATCGACATCTCCGACCAGCTCGGCAACGCGCTGCTGCCGTTCGGCATCTTCGTGATCGGGCTCTCGCTCATCCTGCTCACCATCGTCTTCCGCTCGCTGTGGGTGCCGATCACCGCAGCCGCCGGCTACCTGCTCTCGATCGTCGCCGCGTTCGGCGTGGTCGGCGCCGTGTTCGAGTGGGGCTGGTTCGCCGATCTGCTGCACGTCGCCAAGGTCGGCCCGATCATCAGCTTCATGCCGATCATCCTGATGGGCGTGCTGTTCGGGCTCGCGATGGACTATCAGGTGTTCCTCGTCTCGCGGATGCGCGAGGACTTCGTGCACGACCCCGACTCGAAGAGCCCTGATCGGGCCACGCGACGCGCTGCCGCGCTGCGCACCGTCCGCAGCGGCTTCACGGGATCGGCCAAGGTCGTCACCGCCGCAGGGCTCATCATGTTCGCGGTCTTCGTGGCGTTCGTCCCCGAGGGCGACTCGTCGCTGAAACCAATCGCCCTGGGCCTCGCGGCCGGCATCGCGATCGACGCCTTCCTGGTGCGGATGACACTGATCCCCGCCCTCATGGCGATCCTCGGTGAGCGCGCCTGGGAGCTGCCCGCGTGGCTGGAGAAGATCCTCCCCCGGGTCGACGTCGAAGGCGAGGCCGTGGAGCGCGAGCGTCACCTGGCCCAGTGGCCGGGAGACGGCTCGATCGTCGCCGCCGATGATCTCGACATCAGCGCCGATGCGCCGATCGTCGAGAACCTGTCGCTGCGCATCCCGGAAGGCGGGGCGCTCGTCGCGACCGGTGGCGACGTGCGCGCCCGACGCGCACTGGCGCTCACGATCGCGGGCCGGGTGACGCCCACCGACGGACGGCTCCGCGTCGCGGGCCATCTGCTGCCCGGACGCGGCGCCTGGGTGCGCGCACACGTCGGCTGCGTGCTGGTCGACGACGCCGACGCTGCCCTCGCGGACCTCGCCGAGGCGCTGCGTGGAAAGTCGAAGATCGTCGTGATCGACGGGATCGACCGCCTGACCGGCGGCCAGCGCGACCAGGCGGCCGCGATGCTGCGCGATGCCGCGGCCTCCCGCACGCTCGCGGTGTTCGCCACCGCCTCCGATGCCGACGTGGCACGGACCGCTCTCGCGGAGGCCGGTTGGCCCGCCGCCGAAACTCTCGACACGCGTGCTCCTCGCCGGAGCGCCGCAGAATCCACCGAGGTGACCGCATGACCCTCCCCATCGAGCGCGCGCGCTCCCGCAAGCCCATCACGTGGTTGACCATCCTCGGCGTACTGCTGCTCCCGGCAGCGGTCGGCGGCATCCTGGTCGCGGCCCTGCAGAACCCGACCGAGCGTCTGGACTCGATGACCGCGGCGATCGTCAACCTCGACGAGCCGGTCACCATCGACGACCAGGTCACCCCGCTCGGACGCCAGCTGGCCGCAGGTCTCGTCGAGGGCTCGGACGACCTCGACTCGAACCTGACCTGGGTGATCTCGAACGAAGAGGATGCGGCCGACGGTCTCGCCGACGGCTCGTACCAGGCGGTCATCACGATCCCGGAGGAGTTCTCCGCCGCGGCCACCTCGGCCGGTCAGGCGATCTCGGACGGCGGCGGTGAGGCTGAGCAGGCCACCATCACCGTGACCACTCCCGACGACGGCCTCGTCGCCGACGACCTCATCACCGGCCAGATCGCCGATGTCGCCGCCTCGACGATGGGCACCATGCTGTCCGAGGCGACGACCGAGAACATCCTGGTCGGCTTCACCACGATCGGCGACCAGATCGGCGAAGCCGCCGACGGGGCGCTGAAGCTCGCGAACGGTGCGCGGGATGCCGCGACCGGTGCTGCGGCGATCCCCGACGGCGCCACGAAGCTGGCATCGGGGGCGGGCGAGCTCGGGACGGGTGCGTCGTCGCTGGCCTCGGGGCTGGACACGATCGCCGGCAAGACGCGGGAGGCCGCGGCAGGTGCTGCGCAGATCGGGTCGGGGCTCACCGGCGGGGCCACGACGCTGTCGCAGAACGGGCTGGTGCCTGATCCACTCTTCAAGGGCGCGAACGGCGCCTCTCAGCTGGCTGGCGGAGTGGCAAAGGGCGTTTCCGGATTGTCCACGGGACTCGATGGCCTCCTTGCCAAGTGCGCGGCCGCAGCCACCCCGGAGTTCTGCGGCGAGCTCAGCGCCATCGCCGACGGGGCGGACACGCTCGTCGACACAGCGAACACGTCCGCGGGTGCGGCGGCCGGCACGGCCGCGGGCCTGACCGCGTTCGACACCGAGGCCACGTCGCAGCTCTCCTCTCAGATGTCTCAGGCCGGTGCGGGAGCCACCCAGCTCTCCGGCGGACTCACCCAGCTCGCTGACCAGGGCATCGCCGCATCCGCCACCGGAGCACGCGGGATCGCGACCGGTGCGACCCAGCTCTCCACCGGCGCGACCGCACTGGCCGACGGCACGACCGAGCTGGCGACCGGGATCGACACCCTGGCGACCGGAACCGGTGACCTCGCGGGCGGGCTGCGCACGGCATCCGACTCGCTCCCCTCGTTCAGCGACAGCGATTCGAAGTCGCTCGCCTCGGTGATCGCCGACCCGGTGTCGTCGAACTCCTCGATGGACACGATCTTCGGACCGACCGCGATCCCACTGCTCGCCGCCGTCGTGCTGTGGTTCGGCGGACTCGCCACCTTCGTGGTGATGCGCGCCCACACCGCCCGCACTCTCACGTCCCGTCGCCCGTCCGCCGCGCTGACGCTGCGCGCCTTCGCTCCGGCCGCCCTGATCGGCGCGGGCCAGGGGCTGCTGGTGTCACTGATCGTGCAGATCGTGGCGAGTTACGACGCGGCCGCGTGGTGGGCGTTCGCGGGAACAGCGGTGCTCGCCGGCGTGGCGTTCGCAGCCGTGAACCAGGCCCTCGTGGCCCTGTTCGGTGGCGTCGGGCGCTGGATCTCCGCCCTGGTCGGTGTGCTCGCCGTCGCGACAGGTCTCATCTCGACCGTGCCAGGGTGGCTCTCCAGCATCGGTGCCGCGCTGCCTACCGCTCCGGCGTTCGCCGGCTTGATCGCGGGAAGCGGCTCGGCCGTCGCTGCCCTGGTCGTCTGGGGCGTGCTGTCCCTGGTGGCGACCACGCTCGCGGTCACCCTCCGCCGGACGACCTCGGCCAAGGCGGTCCTCGCCACGGCCTGATCCGCTCCCTGCCCCCTCACCCCTGCCAAAACGGAGACCATCCACTGCCGGCCCGGCGCGTCACATCATGACACGCCGGGCCGACCGCATTCGGTCTCCGTTTTCGCCGCGCCAGCGAAGCCGAGGAGGTCAGGATGCCGGCGGGAACGTCCGGGCCGCCTCCAGCAGCAGCCGCGCCCCGAAACCGGTGGCTCCGGCCGTGCGCCAGGAGTCGTCCTTCTCGGTCTGCATCGTGCCGGCGATGTCGAGGTGCGCCCAGGGAGTGCCGCCGACGAAGTGCTCCAGGAACAGCGCCGCCGTCGTCGCCCCCGCGAACGGACCGCCGAGGTTCGCGATGTCTGCGATCTCGGAGTCGAGCTGTTTGCGGTACTTCTGCTCCAGCGGCAGCTGCCACACCGACTCGTCGACGGCCTCGGAGGCCGCGAGCACCAGGTCGACCGTCGCCTGGTCGTTGCCGAAGACCGGAGCGGTCGCGGCGCCAAGCGACACCAGCGCGGCACCGGTCAGCGTCGCGATGTCGATGATCGCATCCACCTCGTCTTCGGTCGCGAGCACGAGCGCATCGCTCATCACCAGGCGCCCCTCGGCGTCGGTGTTCTTCACCTCGATCGTGGTGCCGCCGCGGGCGGTGAGCACGTCGCCGAGCTTGTACGCCGTGCCCGAAGGCATGTTGTCGGTGCACATCAGCCACCCCGAGACCTGGGCGCCGACCCCGGCGTCGCGAAGCCCGACGAAGGCGCCGAGCACGGCGGCCGCGCCGCCCATGTCCATCTTCATGAGCAGGTGCATGGGGTCGCTGGGCTTGAGGCTGATGCCTCCCGAGTCGTACATGATGCCTTTGCCGACGAGGCCCAGATGCCCCGTGCCACCGCCGTCGGGGGTGTAGACCAGCTTGATCATGCGCGGCTCCTCCACTGAGCCCTGGTTCACACCGAGCAGCCCGCCGCAGCCGAGATCGATGAGCGCCTGTTTGTCGAAGAGCTCGACCTCGAACCCGAAGCGGGCGCCGAGCTCGACGGCGATCTCGCCCATGTTGACCGCGGTCAGATGCCCGGGAGGCGTGTTCGCCAGATCACGGGCGACGACGGCGGCACGCACGCCGGTGAGAGCGGCGGCGACGGGCTCGGCCGTCCCTCCGGGGACGTCGATCGTGAACGACACGAGCGGGACGTGCTTCGACGACCCGTTCAGCACCGTGTAGCGGTAGCGGGCGAGCAGAGCCCCTTCGGCGAGCGCACGCACGGCAACAGCGGCATCCACTCCCGCGAGGTCGTCGATCCGCAGGCCCAGCGTCTGCCGCCGCGAGGCGGCCCTGGCGAGGGTCGCGGAGGCGTCACGCAGTCCGCCGGCCCCGGCATCCGCCCTCGCCCCCAGTCCGACGGCGACGAGGTCGGGCTCCCCGGCGCGCGGAAGCACGATCGAGGTGCCCGGCTTCGCCGTGAACCCGGCGTTCTCGAGTGCGTCGCGATCGAACCCGAGGGCTGCGGGCACCTCACCGTCGGAATACACCCCGATCCCGATCGCCTCGACATCGGCGGCGATCTCATCCACCCGGATCCGGGCCGCATCGACGGCATCCAGCCCCGGGGTGGTCTTCAGATCGGCGGGGATCAGCTTGTTCGGCCTGCGGTCCATGAGTCTGCTCCTTGTTCTGCGATGCGGCGTCGAGATCCGTCCCTGCACCCTGCCGGGACGGGAGACGGGTCAGCCGACCATGTCGACCGGTGAGCCGGGGCCCCAGGGGATGCCGAGGAGGAACCAGACCACGTACAGCGCCGTCCACGACAGCAGCATCCACACCGCGTACGGGATCATCAGCGCGATGATCGTGCCGATGCCGGCCTCTTTCTTGTAGCGCTGTGCGACGGTCACCATGAACGGCAGGTAGACCATGAGCGGGGTCAGCACGTTCACCGGCGAGTCACCGACGCGGTACGCGGCGAGCAGCGTCTGCGGTGCCACATCGAGCGACGCGAAGATCGGGATGAAGACCGGGGCGAAGATCACCCACTTCGGAACCAGGCCGGGAAGGATGAAGTCGAGGATCACGATCACGACGATGAATGCGAGCAGCAGCACGATCGCAGGCACGTTCGCCTGCTCCAGCAGTTCGGCGGCCGAGATGGCGGCGACGGTGGGGAGATTGCTCCAGTTGAACAGGGCGATGAACTGGGCGATCATCAGGAACATCACGAGCAGGCCGCCCAGGCTCCCGAACGTCTTCGCGATCGCACCGACCGCGGCCGAGCCACCGCGCAGTGTCTTCGCGCCCGCCCCGTACGCGAGGCCGCACACGAGGAACGCGAGCGAGATGATGAAGACCAGACTGGCCATGAACGGCGTGGTGCCGATGATGTCGCCCGTCTCCGGGTCGCGCAGCGGTGCGCCGGGCGGCAGGGTGAGCGCGAGGATCACGGCGACGAAGCCCAGCAGCGCCCAGAACGAGAACTTCAGCCCGCGGGCCTCGGCGTCGTGGTCGACGTTCTCGGCCTCGTCCGCGATCGTCATGTCTTTGCGGTCGTACTTTCCGAGCCGTTTCTCGGTGACGAGGACGGTCACGAGCAGCGCCACCGCCGTGAGCAGGAACGTCGACACGATCCCGAAGTAGAAGTTCTGCGTCACCTCGATCGGCTGCATCCCGGCGCTGGTGAGCACCTCGTTCGTGATCTCGGTGAGCATGCTGTCGCTCGGTGTGATGAGGAGGTTCGCGCCGAACGCCGCCCCGACGCCGGCGAACGCACCGGCGAGACCTGCGAGCGGATGCCGCCCCACGGTGAAGAACGCGGCGGCGGCCAAGGGAACCAGGATCAGGTAGCCGGCATCCGTCGCCACCGAGGAGAGCACACCGACGAAGATCAGGATGAACGCGAGCCAGCGACGCGGCGCGACCTTGACCACGCGGCGGATCATCGCCCCCATGAGTCCGGCGTGCTCGGCCACGCCGACACCCGCCATCGCGATGAGCACCACCGCGACGACGCCGAAGCCGGCGAAGTTGTCGACGAAAGACGAGAAGAAGAAGCGGATGCCGTCGATGGACAGCAGGTTGCGCACCTCGAAGGTCTGCTCCTCGATCGTGTAGTCGGGGACCTCCGCGGGCATTCCTGTCGTGGTGTCGTAGATCTCCCAGTTGCCGCCGAACTGCTCGTTGACCTGGGAGAACTCGTCCTTCGGGACCGGGATCACGACGTCGTCCGTGACCGACACCCCCACCCAGGACAGGATGGCGGAGAGCACCGCGATCAGACCGATCAGGTAGACGAACATGATCGTCGGGTCCGGCACCTTGTTGCCGACCTTCTCGATCCAGTTCAGGAATCCCTTGCTCTCGGCATCCGAGGCACTCACCGACTTCTCCGCAGCCATAGCCCCCATGATCGTGTCGAGCGAGAAGCTCCTGCAAGCACACCCCCTAGAACTAGGGGGGTCGCCGCGATCCGGAGCGCGCCCTATCGTGGGGCCGTGGACCCGATCGTCGCGACCCTCGTCATCCTGCTGTGCGCGGTCATCGCCTTCGTCTCCAACCGCATCCCCCTCGGTGTCGTGGCCGTCGGCGTCTCGGTGGCTCTCTACCTGACGGGGGTGCTCGATCTGGGGTCGGCTCTCGCCGGATTCGGCGACCCGACGGTGCTCTTCATCGCGTCCCTGTTCGTCGTCAGCGAGGCACTGGAATCGACCGGCATCATCGCGTGGGCGGGGCAGGAGGTGGTCGCCCGCTCCGGCACCGGCCGTCGGCGGCTGCTGCTCACGATCGGGCTGCTGACCGCCGCGATGACGGCCGTGATCAGCGTGAACGGCTCGGTCGCCTCGCTCCTGCCGCTCGTCGTCGTGGTCGCCGCGCGCGCGGGGATCCGCCCCTCGCAGATGCTGATGCCGCTCGCCTTCTCGGCCCATGCCGGGTCGATGCTCACCCTCACCGGCACTCCGGTGAACATCATCGTGTCCGAGGTCGCCACCGACAACGGCGCCCGACCGTTCGGCTTCTTCGAGTTCGCGCTCGCGGGGCTCCCGCTGCTCGTCGGCACGCTCGCGATCATCCTGCTCCTGGGCAACCGGCTGCTGCCGGAGCGCAGGCCGGCCTCCGCACCGATCGACCTCGAGCGCCTCGCATCCCTGCTGCGCGCCGACTATGCGCTCTCGCCCGACCGGGCACTGGTGTCCGCCTCGCGCGGAGTCGCCGAGGTCGTCGTGCCGCCGCGCTCCAGCCTGATCGGCCTGCACGTGTTCCCCGGCATGTGCACACCGTCGGGCGACCTCGTCGTGCTCGGTGTGCGGCGCGGGCAGGAGGCGCTGGACGAGTCCGGCACCGATCTGCAGGCCGGCGATGCCCTGCTCCTCGACGGCTCCTGGGACGACCTCCAGCGTCACACGTCCAGGCGCGATGAGGTCCTGGTGGTCGACGCGCCACTCACCCTCCGCCGCTCCGTGCCGCTCGGCGCGGGCGCGAAGCGGACGGCGGTGATCCTGCTCGCGATGATCGTGCTGCTCGCGACGGGGATCGTGCCGGCCGCGATCGCGGGGCTGCTCGCCGCGGGGGCGCTGATCCTCACCCGTGTCGTCTCGATCACCCAGGCCTACCGCGCGATCTCCTGGACGACGGTCATCCTCGTAGCGGGAATGATCCCGCTCTCGACGGCTTTCCAGGAGACCGGTGCCGCGCAGCTGATCGCCGACGGGCTGCGCTCGTTCCTCGGCGACGCGGGTCCGCACGCGGCCGTGGCGGTGATCGTGCTGATCACGCTGGTGCTCGGGCAGCTCATCAGCAACACCGCGACCGTGCTCATCGTGGCTCCGGTCGCCGTCGCTCTGGCCACCGCGATGGAGGCGTCGATGCTGCCGTTCCTGATGGCTCTCACGATCGCCGGAGCGGCCGCGTTCCTCACCCCCGTCGCAACGCCGGCGAATCTCATGGTCATGGAGCCCGGCGGCTATCGCTTCGGCGACTATGCGCGCTTCGGCTGGCCGCTGACGATCCTGTTCTTCGTGGTCGCGGTGTTCTACGTGCCGCTGATCTGGCCCTTCACGGGCTGAGCACGTCCGGGCTCCCTCACAGGTTCTGCAGGACCAGCCCGTCTTCCACGGCCCGGCGGAACAGGTCGACCTTGGTCGGTGCCGCCCGATCGACGGCCGCGTACTTCGCCCGGATGCGTCGGATGTGATCGAGCACGGTCTCGCGCGACAGGAAAAGTGTCCGTGCGACGCGCTCGGCCGTCTCCCCCGAGGCGTAGAGCGACAGCACCTCGGACTCGCGGCGGCTGAGGTGCGCCGCGACGAACTGGTGATCCGAGTCGAGGGCGGCCGCCCACTCCGCCGTGGCGAGGATGTGGCCCTGCGCCGCACGGCGGACCGACGAGGTGATGACCTCGAGCGAGTCGGACTTGTTGATCATGCCCACGGCCCCCGCCCGCGCGGCCTCGCGGAGATGATGCGGCTGATCACCTGCGGTGTAGGCGACGACGCTCGCGCCGAGGGGTTCGAGGGTGCGCAGGTTCTCGGCCGGAGTGGAACCGTCGGACAGCGCGAGATCCAGCAGGATCAGGTCGAGTCGTCGGGCGCGGCTCACCAGCTCATCGGCCGTCGCACCGCTCGCCGCCACTCGGATGCCGTCGCTGCTGTTGAGGATCGTGGCCATGCCGAACAGCATCGCGGGATGTTCTTCGACGATTCCGACGAGTACGGGCATGTGGGCTCCTGCCTCCGGCGCGCTCCCCTGCGATGAGCATACAACCGCGTATTCGCGGTTTCGGCGGCATGTGTCCGCGCGCGTCGGACGCACGAGACCCGTCCGCGCGGATCGTGCCGCGGACGGGCCTCAGGTGTGCCAGTCGGCGAGACTCAGCTCAGGCCGGAGTAGGCGTGCAGGCCCTTGAAGAAGACGTTCACGATCGTGAAGTTGAAGATCACGGCCGAGAAGCCGACGATCGCGAGCCACGCCGAAGGGTTGCCGCGCCAGCCGCGCGTCGCACGCGCGTGGATGTACCCCGCGTAGATGACCCAGATCACGAAGGTCCAGGTCTCCTTGACGTCGAAGCCCCAGAACCGGCTCCAGGCGTAGTACGCCCAGATGGATCCGGCGATCAGCGTGAAGGTCCAGAGGATGAACCCGATGATCGTGAACATGTACGCCAGGCTCTCCAGCCGCACCGACGTCGGGAAGGTGCGGAGGAACCCGGGGCCCGTCTTCGCGGCGCCCTCTGCGACGAGACGCTCACGACGCGACTGCATGAGCTGGATCACCGAGAGGGCGAAGGCGAGTGCGAAGAACGCCGTGGCGAGCGAGGCGACGAACACGTGGATGACGAGCCACACGCTCTTGAGCGGGTCCATCAGCGGCGAGACGTCGACGTAGAAGTTCGTCGCTCCGAGGCCGAGCAGCACCACGACGAGACCGGTGATGAAGGTGCCGAGGAAGCGCAGGTCGAGGCGCGTGAGGACGACGAGGAAGACGGCCACGATGAGCAGCGTGCCCATCATCGCGAACTCGTAGAGGTTCGCCCAGGGCACGCGCCCGGCGGCGATACCGCGGGTGACCGCTGCCGCGAGGTGGAAGACGAATCCGAGCACCGTCAGCGAGGTGCCGATCCGTGCCATCACGAAGCGCTGCGGCGGCACCTCTGCACCAGGTGCGCCCGTGGCGGTGACGGCGGTTCCCCCGCCGGCGCCGACGAGCGCCGGCTCGCGAACGGTCTGCGCGTCGGCCGTGGCCTGCGAGCGCCGTGCGAGATCGAAGGCGTAGGCCACGAAGGCCGCCGCGTAGATCGCGATCGCCGTCCACAGCAGGACCGGCGAGATCACGTTGAGCTCGAGCATGGTGTCAGTCTACTTTCCGGGTGTCGGGAGCCGGGGCGTCCGGCGCTGCGGACTCCTGCGCGGTGTCGTCGGCGGCGGCATCCGTCTCGGTGCGCACGGCGGTGCCGCCCGCCGCGTCGAGGAGTCGGGCGTGACCGGCGACGAGGTCGTCCACGGCGGCGGCGAGCGTGGGGTCCTCACCGCGAGCGAGCGCGGCGTACTCCAGCGCGATCTCCCCGTCGTGCGCGGTGGCCTTGACCCACACACGTCGACGCGGCACGAACAGCGCGATCATGAGCCCGCCGAGCGCCAGCAGCGCGAAGCCGAGCACCCACACGCCGGACTCGTCACGGTGGATCTGCAGCGACGCGAACCTCTTCACCGATTCCGAGGAATCCGTTGCCCCGGCCGGGGACTCGTCATCGAACGTGACCGAGCCGAGGCCGTTCGGCAGCTGGGCCGTTTGCCCTGGGACGAGTTCGATCGATTCGACGTCGGTGCTGCGGCCGGTGAGCTTGGTCATGCCGGTGGTGTCGAGCACGTAGACCGAACGCGGCACGCCCTCGTTGATGCCGAGGTCGCCGGTGTACACGTCGAGCGTGAGGGTCGGGTTGGTGAGGTCGCCGTAGGCGGAGAAGAAGGCTCCGCTCTCGAGCACACCGGTCGTCGGGTAGAAGAACCCCACGAGCCCGATCTGCTCGGCCAGGCCGTCCGGAATCTTCAGCACACCGAGCGAGGTCATGTTGGTGTCCTGCGGGAGGAACGGCGTGCTGTTGGTGAAGACCACGTTGCCGTCCGGGTCGCGCACGGTCACGGTCGGCGCGTAGCCGTTGCCGAGCAGGAACACGTCGTCGTCGGCGACGCCGAGCGGCTCGTTGACCTTGACGGCTCCCGTGCGCTCCTCGCCGTTCTCCTGCACCGTGACGTTGGCCGAGAAGTCGCCTGCCTGTCCCGAGCCCGGCTCGCCGAAGGGCTGATAGGTCACGTCGAACGAGTCGAGGCGCATCGAGTACGGCGAGAAGGCGTCGTCGCCCACGAAGCGGCCGCGGTTCATCGAGTCGTAGTCGAGCAGGGTGTTCGCGAAGGTCTCGCCCTCGACCAGCACCCGCTGTCCGGTATAGGAGAAGCCGCCGCCGACGCCGACCGTGACCAGGACCCCGACAAGCGCGAGGTGGAAGAGCAGGTTGCCGGTCTCGCGCCAGTACCCGCGCTCGGCGGAGACCGAGAACGTGCGGCCGCGGTCATAGCGTTCCACGCGGTAGCCGAGAGCCTTGAGCTGCTTGGTGGCGACGTCGATCGACGCAGCGGCCTCAGCCTCGGCGTCGCCGGTCTTCGTTCCCGAGTCGGCAGCGGGATCGCGCCTGACGGCACGGTAGTCCTCGAGCCGCTGCAGTCGTGCGGGAGTGCGCGGCGGACGGGCACGCAGCGCCTTGGCGTGGTGCTTGATACGCGGGATCACGCAGCCGACGAGCGAGGCGAACAACAGCAGGTAGATCGCCGAGAACCACGGCGACAGGTACACGTCGAACATCTTGAGTCCGTCGAGCACCGGGAAGAGATCGGGGTTGTCGCGCTCCCACTGCGTGACGCCGTTCGGGTCGGCCATCCGCTGCGGGAAGATCGAGCCGGGGATAGCCGCGATCGCGAGAACGAGCAGCAGCACCAGCGCGGTGCGCATCGACGTCAGCTGACGCCAGCCCCAGCGCAGCCAGCCGACGAAGCCGAGACGCGGCTGGGTGATCGAGTCGTCGCCGTCGACGTGGTCGGACGGGCGGAGCGGATCGCTGGAGTCGCTGTTCACGGCACCCTTGTTCTTGGTCGTGTTCTTCTCGGGGCGGTTCTTCTCAGAACGGTCAGAGCGGGAGGATGACACTGCCCATCACCGCCGTCAGTCGAGACATGATGTCGGTCCACAGGCCGGTGACCATCAGGATGCCGAGCAGGATCAGCAGCACCCCTCCGATGACGTTGACCACGCGGATGTGGCGGCGGAGGAAGCCGATTGCCTTCGTCGCCCAGCCGAAGCCGAGCGCGACGAGCAGGAACGGGATGCCGAGGCCGAGCGAGTAGGCGAGCCCGAGGAACCCCGCGCGCACCGGGTCGCCGGCGTTGAACGACAGCGCGAAGATCGCCGTGAGCGTCGGGCCCAGGCACGGCGCCCAACCGATGCCGAGCGCGATGCCCAGCAGCGGAGCGCCGATGATGCCGGCCTTCGAGTCGACGTGGAAGCGGAGCTCGCGCTGGGCGAAGCCGAACAGGCCGAGGAAGACCAGCCCCATGGCGATGATCACGACGCCGAGGACCCGGGTGATGATCTCGCCCCACTGCAGCAGGAAGACGCTCGCGACGCCCCCGAGGGCGGTGATCGAGACGAAGACCAAACTGAAGCCGAAGATGAAGAGCAGCACGCCGAGGACGAGCCGGCCGCGAGTCGCGGTCTCGGTCGTCTGCGTCGTGGCGCGCCCTTCGCCGCCGCCGGAAGCGACCTGGCGGGGTGCCACGGCACCGCCGAGGAAGCCGAGGTAGCCGGGAACGAGCGGCAGCACGCACGGAGACAGGAACGAGACGAGTCCCGCCAACATCGCGACCGGGATCGCGATCCAGAGGGCCCCGGAGCCGATGATCGCTTCGGGGTTCACAACGCTCCCGGGCAGCTCACGAGTCCTCCGCGAGCGCGTCCTTGACGAGCGTCGAGAGGATCGAGGGGCCGTCGATCGGTCCGATGATGCGCGCGGCGACACGCCCCTGCTTGTCGAGCACGAGCGTGGTCGGCGTCGCGGCGATCGGCGTGACCTTCGCGAACGCGAGCTTGGCCTCGGCGGTGTCGACGTCGATCAGACTGGGGTATGTGATGTCGTGCTCCTCGGCGAAACCGACGGCAGTGTCGGCCTGGTCGCGGGTGTTGATACCGACGAACGAGACGTCTTCGCCTGAGAAGTCCTGCCACACGGCTTCGAGGTCGGCGGCTTCGAGCCGGCACGGCGCGCACCCGGCATACCAGAAGTTGACGACGGTGACGTCGCCGGCGATGTCAGCGCTGTCGAACTTCTCGCCGGTCTCGGTGACCCCACCGAACTCCACGGGTTCGTCGCGCTCGGCGACGGGGATCTCGACGATCGCGCCGTCGGCGGCGACGTAGCCGGTGTTCTCGCCGCTCAGGAAGGATTGGCTGACCGGATCGGGAGCGCAGGCGCTCAGACCGATGGCGAGCACCGCAGCGAGCGCGGCACCGACCGCACGGCGTGAACGCCGGGTGCGGGAGGAGCGGCCGCTGCGGATCTGACGGACCGTCGAATCGCGTGGCACGACTCCGAGTTTACGCAGAGGATCCTATGCACGAGGTGGATGCGGAAGGGCCTGAGACCCCGGTCAGAATCGCGCCAGAACGTCGTCGACGCCGGCCCGGAACCGCGGACAGGTCGCGATGTCATGAGCCCGGCATCCCATCGCGTGTTCGGTCATCTCGCGTGACCGGCGCATCTCCTCCATGCGCCGGT
Organism: Microbacterium sp. B19(2022); assembly: GCF_012030385.1. NCBI lineage: Bacteria > Bacillati > Actinomycetota > Actinomycetes > Micrococcales > Microbacteriaceae > Microbacterium > Microbacterium sp. B19(2022). The sequence goes on along the minus strand of NZ_JAAUVO010000009.1, from coordinate 169,543 downwards.
CGAGGTCGTCCAGATGCTGCTGCAGCACCTGGTGTCGACCTGCGCTGCCGTCGTCGAGCAGCACAGCGATCTGGTCGAGCGTCATCCCGGCGGCCTTGCTGCGCTGGATCACGGCGATGCGCACGACCTCGTCCTCTCCGTAGCGGCGTCGTCCGGCAGAGTCGCGCGGCGGCTGCAGGAGACCCACCGACTCCCAGTGCCGCAGCACGTTGGTGGGCAGCTCGAAACGGGCAGCGACATCGCCGACGGACCACGGATGCTCAGCGCTTGACTTCATGTTGACATGAAGTCACAGGCTGACGGAGAACGCAACATCCACCGGAAGGACCACCATGTACGACGCCATCGTGATCGGCGCAGGACCGGCAGGACTGCAGGCCGCTCTGACCCTCGGACGCATGCACCGCTCGACACTGCTCCTCGATTCGGGCGAATACCGCAACGGCACCGTCCTGCACATGCACAACATGATCGGCGAAGATGGAGCACCCCCGGCGGAGCTCCGCGCCACCGCCCGCGCCGAGCTCGCCGCCTACGCCGACGTGGAGATCCGTGACACCGGTGCGACCGGCATCTCCGGAAGCGAGGGGGCCTTCCAGGTCGCCCTGGCCGACGGCTCGACGGTCGACGGACGTCGCGTGATCCTGGCCACGGGAGTCGCGGACGATCTGCCCGACGTCCCCGGACTGCAGGACCTGTGGGGCACGCGCGCGTTCAGCTGTCCGTTCTGCGACGGACACGAGCACGCGGGCAGGGCCATCGGCATCTTCGGCGCCGCTCCTCGAGCCGAGCACCTCATCGGGCTTCTCGGTCGTATCGTCGGCGACATCACCGTCTTCCCCCTCGGCGAGGCGTTCTCCGATGAAGACATGCGGACGCTGGAGGCGAAGGGCGTGCGGGCGAGCAGCACCCCGGTCACCTCGGTCGAGAAGGACGCCGACGGTGTGCGGATCCGCACGGCCGACGACGAGGGCGTGGTGGCCGGCATCTTCGTGGCCGCGGGGTCGATCCGCCAGCGGGCGCCGTTCGCCGCGGATCTCGAACTGGCGATGCTCGAGTCCGGCTCGATCGAGATCGACGAGTTCGGCCGCACCTCGACCCCGGGCGTCTTCGCCGCCGGCGACCTCGCCCACCGCGCCAGCCTCCCGGGCCCGATGGCGTCGGTGCTGCTGGCGGCAGCCGCCGGTCAGCTCGCGGCGGTCGGCATCATCCAGTCACTCGCGTGAGCGGGTCAGACCGCGCCGACGTCGACGGCGGAGCCCGTCGCGGCGGGCTCCGCGTACGCCACCTCGCGCCAGACGTCACCCACACGCTCGAACGAGGTGACGCTCGACAGCGCGCAGCGACGGGTGCGCGGGTCGTGCCGCAACGGCAGACCCGCGACCCGGAGGTGCGTGATCCAGATCGGCGCCTGGTGCGAGACCATGACGAGGTCCCCCTCCGGCGCCGCATCCCAGGCCTCGTCCATCACGCTGAGCATCCGCTCCGCAATGGAGGTGTACGGCTCGCCCCAGCTCGGCACAGAAGGCTGGCGCAGGTGCCACCAGTTCATCGGGTTCATCAGGGAGCGACGCATCTGCGTGCCCTCGAACACGTTGGCCGGCTCGATCAGGCGGATGTCCGTCTCGGGCACGAGGTCGAACCGCTCAGCGAACGGCTCCGCCGACTCCTGCGCCCGCTCAAGAGGCGAGGCGTACAGCGCGACGACGGGACGATCGAGCGATCCCACGTGATCGGCCGCAGCCGCCGCCATCCCCCGGCCGGCCTTGCTCAGGTGATAGTCGGGAAGCCGCCCGTAGAGCACGCGAGCAGGGTTGTGCACCTCACCGTGTCGGACGAGGTGCAGACGAGACGCCGTCATGTCACGCCTTGCGGTAGCGGGAGTCGCCGAAGCCGAGGATGAAGTATCCGATGAACGAGAACACGAAGAGCAGGAAGAACGAGAAGACCCCGCCCTTGCCGAAGCGTGCGCCGACCTTGACGGCGACGACGATCGCGAGCACCACGTTGGCGATCGGCACCAGATAGAGCAGCACCCACCAGCCTGACATCCCGGCGATCCGCAGCAGGAAGATCGCGTTGACGATCGGGATGAGGGCGAGGATGCCGGGGTATCCGGCCTTGGTGAACACCTTCCACCACGCGACGGCCAGGAGGATGTAGAAGATCAGCGCCACCACGCCGGAGGTTCCGGAGAAGATCTGGCTGACGAAGTCGGGGACGACCGGGACGTCGGCCGCGGGGACGAGGGCGAGATTCATGGGGGCACCTTCCGTTCACAGACACCCTACTGATCGATCGCCCACCCCGCCGGGAGGAGTCGCGCACCCCCGTAGAATGGCCGGGTTCCCCATTTCCCAGATCAGAAGGAATACTCCGTGCTTCGCACCCACTCGGCAGGCTCTCTGCGAGCCGAGCACATCGGTCAGACCGTCACCCTCTCGGGTTGGGTCGACCGCCGTCGTGACCACGGAGGAGTCGCTTTCATCGATCTGCGGGATGCCTCGGGCATCGCCCAGGTCGTCATCCGCGACGAGGAGATCGCCCACCCGCTGCGCAACGAGTTCGTCCTGAAGGTGACCGGCGAGGTGTCGCGACGCCCCGAGGGCAACGCGAACCCGAACCTGCCGACCGGCGAGATCGAGCTCATCGCGACGGACGTCGAGGTGCTCAACGAGTCCGCGCCGCTTCCGTTCCAGGTCTCCACGGCTGTCGCCGACACCGAGACCGTCGGCGAGGAAGCCCGCCTCAAGTACCGCTACCTCGACCTGCGTCGTCCTGCCCAGGCAGCGAACCTGCGCCTGCGCTCGAACGTCTACAAGGCGATCCGCGACGTGCTGCACGCCGAGGACTTCACCGAGGTCGAGACGCCGACTCTCACGCGCTCGACCCCGGAGGGCGCCCGCGACTTCCTGGTGCCGGCACGTCTGAGCCCGGGCAGCTGGTACGCCCTGCCGCAGTCGCCGCAGCTGTTCAAGCAGCTGCTGATGGTCGGCGGCGTGGAGAAGTACTTCCAGATCGCGCGCTGCTACCGCGACGAGGACTTCCGCGCCGACCGCCAGCCCGAGTTCACGCAGCTCGACATCGAGATGAGCTTCGTCGACCAGGAAGACGTCATCACGCTGATGGAGTCGCTCATCGTCGCGATGTGGAAGACGATCGGTGTCGAGGTCGCGACCCCGCTCCCCCGCATCACGTATGCCGACGCCATGGCCAAGTACGGCTCCGACAAGCCCGACCTGCGCTTCGGCCTCGAGCTCGTCGAGGCGACCGAGTACTTCCAGGACACGCCGTTCCGCGTGTTCCAGGCGGAGTACGTCGGTGCCGTGCGCATGCCCGGTGGTGCGAGCCAGCCGCGCAAGCAGCTCGACGCCTGGCAGGACTGGGCCAAGCAGCGCGGCGCTCGCGGTCTCGCCTACGTCCTGTTCAACGAGGACGGCTCACTCGGTGGCCCCGCTGCCAAGAACCTCTCCGAGGCCGAGCAGGCCGGACTCGCCGCGTTCGTGGGGGCTGAGCCGGGCGACTGCGTGTTCTTCGCCGCCGGTTCGACCAAGGAGAGCCGCGCGCTGCTCGGCGCCGCCCGCGTCGAGATCGGTCGCCGCCTCGGCTACCTGAACCCGGACGAGTTCGCCTTCACCTGGGTCGTCGACGCTCCGATGTTCGAGCCGGCGGCCGACGCCGTGGCCTCGGGCGACGTGGCCGTGGGCGCGGGCGCCTGGACCGCCGTGCACCACGCGTTCACCGGTCCGAAGCCCGAGTTCCAGGACACGTTCGACACCGACCCCGGCTCGGCCCTCGCCTACGCGTACGACATCGTGTGCAACGGCTCCGAGCTCGGCGGCGGCTCGATCCGCATCCACCGCGAAGACGTGCAGAAGCGCGTTTTCGAGGTCATGGGCATCAGCGACGAGCAGGCCGACGAGCAGTTCGGCTTCCTGCTCGACGCGTTCAAGTTCGGGGCCCCGCCGCATGGCGGGATCGCGCTCGGCATGGACCGCGTGCTGCAGCACCTGTCGAAGACCGAGTCGATCCGTGAGGTCATCGCGTTCCCGAAGTCCGGCAACGGCTTCGACCCGCTGACCTCCGCTCCCGCGCCCATCACCGACGCGCAGCGCGCCGAGGCCGGCGTCGACTTCGAGCCCGAGGACGACGAGGCCTGAGCCCCGTCGCAGACTCGCGCCCGGGTCGCACGCATTCTTCGGAATCGTGCGACCCGGGCGCTTTTCTGCGACGTTCAGCCGAGGAGAGCGAACGCGGGGACGATGTTCTCGTTCCACACGTCGACGCCGAGCTTCGCGATCAGGGCGACCACGACGACGAGGAACACGACGCGGATGAAGGTCGTCCCCCGCGAGATCGCCATCCGCGACCCCAGGTAGCTGCCCGCGACGTTCGCCACCGCGAGGATGCCGCCCAGCAGCCACAGCACCGCCCCGTGCGGGATGAACAGCATCAGCGCGCCCGCGTTCGTCGCGAGGTTCACGATCTTCGCCTTCGCGCTCGCCTGCAGGAAGTCGTAACCGAGCAGCGCGACGAGCGTGATGACGAGGAAGGTGCCGGTGCCCGGGCCGATCATCCCGTCGTAGAACCCGATGCCGAGCCCGGCGGCACCCGCCATGATGTGGTGCTTGTGCCCGTGGAACCGCAGCTTCGTCGCCGCGCCCATCTGCGGCCGGAACGCGGTGAACAGAGCGACGACCAGCAGGGCGATCACGATGATGGGCTTGAACGCGGCAGGCGGCAGCACGGTCGCGACGGCCGCACCCCCGAACGAGCCGATGAACGCGATCGCCGCCATCGGCAACGCCGTGCGGATGTCGGGTTTGGCGCGGCGGTAGTAGGTGACACTGCTGGTCGCGGTGCCGAAGACGGAGGCGAGCTTGTTCGTCGCGAGTGCCTGCACGGGCGAGATGCCGGGGATCAGCAGCAGCGCCGGCAGCTGCAGCAGGCCTCCCCCGCCGACGACCGCATCGATCCACCCGGCGCAGAACGCGGCGATGACGACGAGGAGGAGCATCCCCCAGGTGAGCTGCTCCAGTCCGAGCACGGCGCCGATATCCACTCGGCCATGATTCCAGAGAGTCGGCCGCGCGCCGGCATCCGCTCCGCCCGCTGGCAGACTGGTCGCATGCTCGACGCCCTTCCGCTGCCCCATTCGTTCGGCTCGCGCATCGGGACGGCGGTGCTCCGCCGCGCGGTGGTCGACGACGCGGATGCCGTGATCGCGCTACTCGCGGACGACCCGATCAGCGCGGCGCGGGGCGATGTGGCATCCGACGAGGATCGCCCCGTCTACGCCCAGGCACTCACCGAGATCCTGGCCGAGCCCTCGAACGACCTGCTCGTCGTCGAGCTCGACGGTGCGGTCGTCGGCACGCTGCAGCTCACCTCGATCCCCGGGATGTCACGCCGCGGCGCGCGGCGGCTGCTGGTCGAGGCGGTACGCGTGCACAGCGGTCTGCGGTCGTCGGGCATCGGATCCGCGGTGATGCGCTGGGTGGGCGAGGCGGCGGCCCCCGCTGTCGGCGCGTCGATGGTGCAGCTCACCTCGGATGCCGCCCGCACCGACGCCCACCGCTTCTACGAGCGCCTGGGCTACGTGGGCTCGCACCGCGGCTTCAAGTACAACGTCCCGCAGGCCTGACCCGCGCGCTTCCGTCGGCCGATCGCAGCGTCCTCGGCCTGATTCTCGGATTCTGGCCGAGCGCAGCGCGGAAGGCCGAGCGAACCGCACCCCGCACCCGTCCCGCCACCACCGCGACACGCGCCGTTCACCCGGCCCGGGACGGTCGGCAACCTGCGCCTCATAGTGTCCTCTCGCAACCCGAAACCGGCGCACCCTCGCCGGACACCGAGAGGACACTCATGGCTCGCTTCATCCGCCGCGCGCGCATCGGCGCCGGCATCGCCCTGGCCACCACGGCCGCACTCGCGCTGACCTCCTGCGCGTCCGCCACCGACGCACCGGCGTCGAGCAGCGAGACGGTCGATGCCGCCGCGGCCACGTCCGTGGAGGACTTCGGTACTTTCGCCGAACTCGAGGCCGCTGCCAAGGAGGAGGGTTCGCTCAACGTCATCGCCCTTCCCCGCGACTGGGCGAACTACGGCGAGATCCTCGACCTGTTCGCCGAGAAGTACCCCGAGATCACGATCAACGAAGCCTCGCCCGACGTCTCCAGCGCCGAAGAGATCCAGGCCGCCGAGACCAACAAGGGCCTCGACACCGCGCCCGACGTGTTCGACCTCGGTCTGACCGTCGCGCTGCAGAGCACCGACACGTTCGCTCCCTACAAGGTGCAGACGTGGGACGAGATCCCCGACGAGCTCAAGGAGCCGACCGGCCTCTTCGTCGGCGACTACGGCGGATACATGTCGATCGGCTACGACTCGTCGAAGTTCGATGCGCCCTCCGAGCTCGCCGACCTGCTGTCGGCCGGCTACAAGGGCTCCGTCGCGATCAACGGTGACCCGACCCAGGCCGGCGCCGCGTTCGCCGCCGTGGGCCTCGCGACCGTGCAGTCCGACGGAACGCTCGACGACTTCCAGCCCGGCATCGACTTCTTCTCGGAGATGCAGAAGGCCGGCAACCTGCTCAAGGTCGATGTCACGACGGCGACCATCGCGAGCGGCGAGACCCCGGTCGTCTTCGACTGGGACTACCTGAACGCCTCGCACACGGCCGACAACGACGACTGGAAGGTCGTCGTGCTCGACGGCACCGGCTACGCCGGCTACTACAACCAGGCCATCAACGTCGACGCCCCGAACCCGGCGGCGGCACGCCTGTGGCAGGAGTTCCTCTACAGCGACGAGGTGCAGAACCTGTGGCTGAAGGGTGGAGCGCGCCCCGTGCGCATGGAGGCCATGACCGAGGCCGGAACCATCGATGCCGACCTCGCGGCGGCACTCCCCGACGCTCCGGACGAGACCGTCGTCCCGACCGAGGAGCAGTCGACGAACGCCGGCACGCTGCTCGGCGAGAAGTGGGCCGCGGCCGTCCAGTGACGACCCTCTCCCTACCGGGGGTGGATGCTGCGGCATCCGCCCCCGCCACCCCCGCCGGGTCTTCGCCACACGCGAAGGCCCGGCGGTCCGGCCCGTCCCCGGCCTGGCTCGGGCTCGTCCCGTTCGCGGCCTACGTGGTGCTCTTCCTCGCCGTGCCGACGGTCCTCGCGATCGGGTCGGGCTTCTTCGACGACGACGGCGCCTTCACCTGGACCAACGTCGCGGCCCTCGCCGACCCGGTCGTGCTGAACACCTTCGCGAACTCCGCCTGGCTCTCCCTGCTCACGGCCGTCGTCGGCGCGGTCGTCGGCGCGCTCGTCTGCTATGCCCTCCTCGGCATGAACCCCGACGGGGCGATGCGCCAGTCGGTGGATGCCGCGGCCGGCGTGCTCGCGCAGTTCGGCGGGGTCATGCTGGCGTTCGCCTTCATCGCCACGATCGGCATCCAGGGCGTCGTCACCCTGTTCCTCCAGGACGCTTTCGGCATCGACATCTTCGCGAACGGCGCCTGGTTGTACGAGCTGCCCGGGCTGATCCTGCCCTACATCTACTTCCAGATCCCGCTCATGGTCATCACCTTCATGCCCGCCCTCGCCGCGCTCAAGCCGCAGTGGGCCGAGGCCAACCTCACGCTCGGCGGTAGCCGCTCCAGCTTCTGGCTGCGCATCGGCCTCCCCGTGCTCGCCCCCTCATTCCTCGCCAGCCTGCTGCTGCTGTTCGCCAATGCCTTCTCCTCTTATGCGACGGCCGCCGCTCTCGCCAGCCAGGGTTCGCAGATCGTGCCGCTGCAGATCCGCACCGCCCTCACGAGCGAGACGCTGCTCGGGCGGGAGAACCTCGCCGGTGCCCTCGCACTCGGCATGATCGTCGTGGTGGCGGTCGTGATGTCCCTGTACTCGCTCATCCAGCGCCGCGCGGCGCGGTGGCAGTCGTGAATCGCCTCGGCCCCTCCCGCGTGACCCGCTGGGTCATCGGCATCCTCGTCGGCGCATTCTTCGTCATCCCCCTCGCCTCGACCTTCCTGTTCACGCTCCGCGGGAAGGAAGGACCGACTCTCGAGCACTGGGCCGCCCTCTTCGATCCGGCCGCCTCCGCCGCCATCAAGCCGATCTGGACGGGCCTGGGCAACTCGCTCGTGCTCGCCGTCGTCACGGTCGCGATCGTGCTGCTCCTGCTGGCGCCGACCATGATCCTGGTCAACCTGCGCTTCCCGAAGCTCAAGCCCGCTTTCGAGTTCGCGGCACTGCTGCCCATCTCGATCCCCGCGATCGTGCTCGTCGTCGGGCTCGCGCCCCTCTATCTGCAGATCGGACGCACGCTGGGCACGGGCACCTGGACCCTCGCTTTCGCGTACGGGATCACCGTGCTCCCGTATGCCTCCCGATCGATCCAGGCCTCGATCGATGCCGCCGACCTGCGCACCCTCTCGGAGGCGGCGCGCTCTCTGGGCGCGAGCTGGCCGACCGTGATCCTGAAGGTGCTGGCGCCGAACCTCCGGCAGGGACTCCTGGCGGCATCGCTGATCTCGATCGCGGTCGTGCTCGGCGAGTTCACGATCGCCTCGCTCCTGAACCGCCCGGTGTTCCAGACCGCCATGGTCGTCGTGCAGAAGCAGGATCCTTTCGCGCCGGCGATCTTCACCCTGCTGGCGCTGGCGTTCGTCTACTTCCTGCTCCTCCTCATCGGCCGCGTCGCGCGCGGCACCCGAAAGGCACGCTCATGACCCTCGACCAGGCGCTGCCGCGCACCAAGGACAACCTGCTGCTGGCGAGGGCCGGCGAGGGCACCCGCGTCGAACTGCAGGGCATCGTCAAGAGCTATGCGGGCACACGCGTGTTGCACGGGGTGGACCTCGACATCGCACCCGGGGAGTTCGTCTCGCTGCTCGGCCCCTCGGGATGCGGCAAGACCACGCTGCTCCGCGTGCTCGCCGGGCTCGAGGGCGCCGACGAGGGTGCGGTGCTGCTCGGGGGCGGCGACGTGTCGCGCGTGCCGACGAACAGGCGCGACATCGGCATGGTCTTCCAGTCGTACTCGCTGTTCCCCCATCTGCGGGTGGTCGACAACACGGCTTTCGGTCTGCGGCGGCGCGGCATCGGCAGGCAGGAGGCGCAGAAGCGCGCGCTCGATGCCCTCGCGCTGGTCGGCCTGGCGGACTTCGCCGACCGCTTTCCGCACCAGCTCTCCGGCGGGCAGCAGCAGCGGGTCGCGCTCGCGCGGGCTCTCGTCACCGAGCCCAAGGTGCTTCTGCTCGACGAGCCGCTGTCGGCACTGGACGCCAAGGTGCGCGTGCAGCTGCGCGATGAGATCCGCCGCATCCAGCTGCGCCTCGGCATCACGACGGTCTTCGTCACGCACGACCAGGAGGAGGCGCTGGCCGTCTCCGACCGGATCGCCGTGATGAACGCGGGACGGATCGAGCAGATCGGCTCCCCCGAGCAGTTGTACACGACCCCTTCGACGGCGGGCGTCGCGGCCTTCGTGGGGCTCTCCAGCGTCGTCTCGGGTGTTGCCGAGGGCGATCATGTGCTGGTCTGGGGGCAGCACCTCCCCCTGCAGTCACCGGCCGACGGTCCGGTCGATGTGTACCTCCGACCCGAGAACGTCTACTTCGCGTCGGAGGCGGATGCCGCCACCGATGCCCTGGTCGAGGAGAGCACCTTCCTCGGCAGCATGCGCCGCACGCTCGTCCGCACCGAGTCGGGCGAGCTCGTCCGGGTGCAGCATGCCCCCGGCATCCATCCCTCGTTCGGCGACCGGGTGCGCATCGCCGTCGCGCCGGAGCCGGTCGCGGTGCACCCACGCGGGTGAGGCCGCTCTTCCCACCGATATACCGGGACCGATAGCGTGAGCCGCGAGGGCGGGTTCCCTCCATCCGAAAGAGAAAGGACGCCTCATGGCAGGCACGTTCGAGCTGTACACCGACAAGTCCGGTGAGTACCGGTTCCGTCTGAAGGCCGGCAACGGCGAGGTCATCGCGACGGGTGAGGGCTACTCGTCGAAGTCCGCCGCGCTGAACGGCATCGACGCCGTCCGCCGCAACGCCGCCGACGCCGAGGTCGTCGAGGTCGACTAGCTCGACACCCCCACTTCACGACGAGACCCCCTGGTGCAGACGTCTGCACCAGGGGGTCTCGTCGTGAAGGCGGGGTCTCGGCAGACCGTGCCGCCGCAACCTCAGAGCACGCGCGCCAGGAAGTCCTTCGTGCGCGGATGCTGCGGGTTCGCGAGCACCTCGCGCGGGTCTCCTTCTTCGACGATGTGTCCGCCGTCCATGAAGATCAGGCGCGAGCCGACCTCCCGCGCGAAGCCCATCTCGTGCGTGACGACGAGCATCGTCATCCCCTCGTCGGCCAGCGAGCGCATGACCTGCAGCACCTCGCCGACCAGCTCGGGGTCGAGTGCCGAGGTCGGCTCGTCGAACAGCATCATGTCCGGGTTCATGCACAGCGCACGCGCGATCGCGACGCGCTGCTGCTGCCCGCCGGACAGGTGTCCGGGGTAGGCATCCGACTTCTCGGACAGTCCCACGCGCTCGAGCATGGCGCGCGCGATCAGCTCGGCTTCCTTCTTCGAGCGCTTCTTCACCCGCTGCTGGGCGACCGTGAGGTTGCCGAGCACATCGAGGTGCGGGAAGAGATTGAAGCTCTGGAACACCATGCCGATGCGCGTGCGCACACCGTCGATGTCGACGTCGGGATCGGTGATGTCGATCCCCTCGATCAGCACCTTGCCGGCGGTCGGCTCCTCGAGCAGGTTCACCGACCGCAGCAGCGTCGACTTGCCGGAGCCCGATGGCCCGATCACGCAGACGACCTCGCCCCTGGTGACGGTGAGGTCGATGCCCTTGAGAACCTCGTTGTCGCCGAACGACTTCACCAGCCCCTGCACGTCGATCGCCGGGGCATGCACATCGATCAGTTCGGTGATCATCGCTGCCTCGCCATCCGACGCTCCAGCCACGCGCTGAAGCGCGTGAGCGGGATCGTCACGATCAGGTACAGGATCGCCGCCATGATCAACGGCGTTCCGTTCGCGTTCTGGGTGCTCGCGTCACGCGCGAAGTTCGTGAGCTCTTTCGACCAGATGAAGGACCCCGCGATGAACAACAGGGACGTGTCCTTCAGCAGCAGCACGAACTCGTTGGTGAGCGGCGGGATGATGATCCGGAAACCCTGCGGCACGACGATCCAGAAGGTCGTCTTCATGGGCGACATACCCAGCGAGCGCGCGGCCTCCGTCTGCCCCTTCGGGACCGCCTGGATCCCGGCGCGGATCGTCTCGGCCATGTACGCCGAGGCGACGAGGATGAGACCGATGAGTCCGAGCACGACCGGTCCGCCGAGCTTCGTCCCGGGAACGCCCACGGCGATCGGCAGGATGAAGGCGATGGCGAAGATCGTGAGGATCGCGGGGAGTCCCCGGAACAGCTCGATCCAGCACGTCGCGATCCAGCGGAACGGCGCGATGACCGACAGCTTCATCAGGGCCAGCAGCACACCGAGCAGCAGGCCGCCGACGAACGCCACGGCCGTGAACCACAGGGTGTTCACGAGTGCGGTCGTGATGATCCCGGGGAACATCTTCGCCGCGATCTCGGGGTTGAAGAACAGCGGTCCGATCTTCGCCCAGTCGGTGGTCACGATCGCCCAGACGGCGATCGCGATCAGCACCGCATAGACCGAATACCGATATAGCTTGCCCTTGGTGGTACGCCTCAACGCCATCGTCGAGGTCCTCCCGCTCTACCGACGCCGCCGGTCACTTGGCCGCGAGGTACTCGTCGTAGATCTCCTGGTATCCGCCGTCGTCCTGGAGCTCCTTGAGCGCCTTGTTGATGGCTTCACGGAGCTCGTCCTTCTCGCCCTTGGCGAAGGCGAAGCCGTACGACTCGTCGGTCGGGTAGGTCTCGACGATCTTGTACGCGGGGTCGTCCTGCTCGTGCACATAGTTGACGGGCTGGTCCTGCAGGATCGCGTCGATCTGCCCGGCCTGCATCGCCGGCCACAGCTCACCGTCCGACGGATACTGCACGAGCTGGGCGCCCTTGGCGTTCTCGGTCGCGTAGGACTCGCCGGTGGTGCCCTGCTGCACGCCGACGTTCTTGCCGTCGAGGTCGTCGATGGACTTGATGTCCGAATCGGCACGGACCAGCAGCGACTGCAGCGAGTCGACGTACGGGTCGGAGAAGTCGATGTTGGCCTTGCGCTCCTCGGTGATCGTCATGGCCGACGCACCGATGTCGCACTGACCCGAGACGAGGATCGCACCCGACTGCAGCGGGTCGAAGCCCACGTCCTGCACGGAGACCTTGAGATCGAGCTTCTCGGCGATCGCCGCGAGGAGATCGATGTCGAATCCGGAGTACTCGATGTCGCTGGACGGGTCCTCGACCTCGAAGGGCGGGTAGGGAACGTCGGAGCAGACCGTGAGCGTGCCGGCCTCGATCAGACCGTACTCATCGCCCGCGGCGGGAGCGTCACTGCTTCCCGCATCGGACGAACCGGTCGCGCAGCCGGCGAGCGCGAGAGTGGCGGTCGCCACGAGGGCGAGACCGGCGATGAGGTTACGACGAGGCATGTCGGCTCCTGTAAGACGAGGGCGGGGTGTGCCCACGGACGGGTAGGAGAACATCTAAACATGCGGCTCGTCGCGTGACCAATGACATCAGTCGGTCGACGTATCACGTTTGCGTTGCAAGTGCACGTCAGTGGCGACGTGAAATCAAGTGCCGCAGCGCGTGCGACGCGGTCTCAGACCTCGAAGTCGACCGCGGCGCGCGAGGCGACCACCGAGCGGATGTAGCCGGCGACCTCCTCATGCGCGGGGTGCACCTGGTACGCGTCGATGTCGGCGACCGAGCCGAAGTCGGCCACGAGCGTCACGTCCCAGTTCGTCTCGGGGTAGGCCGCGTTTGCACCGGCCGAGATCGACAGCAGCTGCGGCACGACACCGCCCAGGGCGTTGAGGCGACGAGCGACCTCGGCCGCCTGCTCGGCACGCACGGCGGCATCTTCGGCCGCGAGCTTCCACATCACGACATGGCGGATGGTCACAGGGATTCCTTCGTCTCGGTTCGCGCCTCACCGCGGACCGCGGCCTCCAGCGCCTCGCGCAGTCGTTCGGGCGAGACGCGCCAGTGCGCGTGCAGATCGCCGTCGATCAGGACGACGGGGATCTTCTCCCACCACAGCTCATACAGTGCGGGGTCGTCCTGGATGGACGCCTCGACGATCTCGATCTGCTCCGCGGCGGCGTCGGGCAGCTCGGCGACGACAGCGTCGATCACGTCGGAGGCCACCTCGCAGAGATGACAGTCGGGCTTGCGGATCAGGGTCAGCGTGGTCACGCCGACGGCACCTCGACAGCGCGCCCCTGGGAGATCCACTCCCCCGTGCCGCCCTCGACGTTGGTGGCATCGAAGCCGCGGGACTCCAGCGCCTCGACGACGCGGGCGGAGCGACCGCCGGCCTGGCAGATGACGTCGAACGACTCCGCCGGCAGCTCCTCGAGCCGGTTGCCGATCTCGGACATGGGGATGTTGACGGCACCGGGCACATGGCCTGCAGCGAACTCGTCCACCTCCCGCACGTCGATGAGCGGAACACCCGACCGCTCGGCGAGTTCGGTGACGGTGATCGACTTCATGACATCCTCTCGGCGGTACGGAACTGCGGGCAGAGACACAAAGCGCCCGTCCGAAGACAGGCGCTCGTGTCTGGTCGCTTACTTCTTGTTGCGACGCTGGTGGCGAGTCTTACGAAGCAGCTTGCGGTGCTTCTTCTTCGCCATGCGCTTGCGGCGCTTCTTGATGACAGAACCCACGGAAACCTCACTAAGTCAGTGGCTGGGTGTCGCCGAAATCGGACACCCGGGTACGGGCACGGAAAATGCCTCGGGCCAGTCTAGCAAACCCGACGGCCTGAGCTGTGCGCCTTCACTCCGGAACGTCGTCCGTCACCAGGAACCGCCACACGAGGGCATGCCCGAGGGCCACGAGCGCGATCAGCAGGAGAGCCTCAACCTGGATGCCGGTGAGCCCGAGCGGAGCGACGATCTGGGGAGCCACGCCGATCACGGCGACCGCCGCATAGACGACCACGGTGCCGGCCTGAATCCAACGCACCGACGCCGGGGTCCCGTCTCCCCTGGCCTGTGCGACCAGACGAACCATGGAGGCGCCCCCCACGATCGCGACGACCACGAAGGACAGCCGCCACAGGATCGGGGTCTCGGTGCCGCCGACCTGGGCGAACAGCCCCATCAGGGCGGGGAGCAGGAAGGAGAGGTAGATGCCGCCGATGGTCCGGCGCATCGCGGGGTTCGCGGTCCAGTCACGCCGAGCGCGGACGACGTTCCACCAGAGCCCGGTGAGCGTGAAGCACGTGGTGGAGAAGAGAGCGTAGAACGTGCTGACGTCCACGGTGTCTTCTCCGCGGATTCAACCGACGTCGGCGATGGGCCGCTGCAGCGCGTCGGCCACGGCGGACTCGGGCACGCGATAGCTGCGGCCGAAGCGAACGGCCGGCAGCTCCCCGGCGTGGACCAGCCGGTACACGGTCATCTTGGACACGCGCATCAGCTCGGCGACCTCAGCCACCGTGAGGAATCGGACATCTGGAACCTCGGGCATCCCACGTACCCCTTTCTCGATGTGCACACTCTATGGGGTAGCTGGGACGCATGTAAACCCATGTGGCCCGTGTGATCAGCGGGACGAAGCGCACACGGCCCACGCCGCGAGCGGGGTCAGGCCGGCTTCTTCACCTTGGCCAGTCGTTCCCGCGCCTCGCGAAGCGCCTGTCGCTCGACCTTGTGAGCCGTGCGCAGAGCCTTCTCCGCGTCGCGCACCGCCCTCTGTGCTTCTTTCAGGCGGCGGTCTCCCGCGAGCTCGGCGGGCTCGAGGTCGACCCACTCGGTTGCCGCGGACCGCGTCTCGCCACGGTCGAGTCCGGCGATGTAGGCGGCCACGCCGTCGAGCGTCCGCTCGACCCCGAAGCGGAACGGATCGGCGACGGAGAGGAACACATCATCCTGGATCGCGCGTCGCAGAGCCGGGAACTCCTCGGCGGTGATCACCCGATCGAAGAGTGCGGCCTCGCGCGCGGAGACCTCGTCAGGCGTGAGCCCGCTGCCGCGGGCCTGTTCCGTGTAGCCGGCCTGCACGATTCCGCACCAGCGGGCGTGCCCCGTCATGGCGAGAGCGACGGCCAACCGCTCCTCGGCAGTCAGCGGGGTCTCTTCGAGAGCGGCGAGTCCTGCATCGAGCCAGGCGGAGCTGTTCGGGGTGATCGGCGATCCGGTGATCGGCAGCGAGAGCATCCAGGGGTGACGCAGGTAGAGCATGATCTGCGCCTCGTAGAGCGCCAGCAGCCGCCCGCGCCATCCGTCCACCTCGAGGTGGCTCTCGGGCGGAAGCCCTGTCGCCTCCTCCTGCATCAGCAGCAGCAGGTCATCCTTGGCCGCCACGTAGCGATAGAGGGACATCGGCGTGAAGCCGAGCTTCGCCGCCACCGCCGCCATCGACACGGCGCCGATCCCCTCGGCATCGGCCAGCTCGACGGCGGCGTCGACGATCTTCTCGACGCTCATCTCCCGCTTGGGTCCGCGCTGCGGATTGGCGGCGACGCCCCAGGCGAGCGCGATCCCCCGCGGCAGCTCCGGCGGTTCGGTCTCAGTCATGGCCTCATCTTACTTCTGTTTATTTCATAAACAGTGTGTTACCGTCATACACAGTTGCGTTGCTCGTACACAGTTTTTGTCATACGCAGAAAGGAATCGCCTGATGGACACAGCCATCGAGGTGCGAGGCCTGCACAAGGCCTTCGCCCAGAAGACCGTCGTCGACGGCTTGGACTTCGCCGTCGGACGCGGCGAGGTCTTCGCCCTGCTCGGACCCAACGGGGCCGGCAAGACGACGACGATCAACATCCTCACCACGCTCACCACCGCGGACACCGGTGTGGCGACCGTCGCCGGATGGGACGTGCGCACGCACGCGGTCGACGTGCAGCGCCGCATCAGCCTCACCGGTCAGGCAGCGGCCGTCGACGACGCGCTGACGGCGACGGAGAACGTGGTCATGTTCGCCCGGCTCGCCGGCCTCGGCCGCGCCGCCGCCAAGCGTCGCGCCACCGACCTGATCGCCCAGTTCGACCTGACCGATGCCGCCACCCGCACCGTGCGCACGTTTTCCGGGGGGATGCGCCGCCGACTCGACCTGGCCCTGAGCTTCGTCGTGACGCCGGAGGTGCTGTTCCTCGACGAACCGACGACCGGTCTCGACACGCGGAGCCGCCGCGATCTGTGGGACATCATCCGGATGCTCGCGGCCTCCGGCACCACGGTGTTCCTCACGACGCAGTACCTGGAGGAGGCCGACCAGCTCGCCGACCGGATCGCCGTGCTGCACGACGGCCGCATCGCCGCGCTCGGCACACCCGCGGAGCTGAAGGCGCGCATCGGCGGAGACACCGTCGAGCTCCATGACGACGCTGGCGTGCTCGCCCGCCAGATCCCCACCGATGGCACGGTCGCCGACCTGCGGCGAGCGCTCGACCTGCTCGACGAGGAGGGCGCCGACGGCGTCGTCACGCTGCGACGCCCCACCCTCGACGACGTGTTCCTCGCCGTCACCTCGCCCGCCTCCACCCCTCGCCCCGTGAAGGAGAACGTATGAACGCCACCTTGGCCGCGCCTCGAGCGACGGCATCCGCCCACTCCGCGCCCACTCCCCGACCGAGGCTGCGCGGATTCACCGCCGAGGCCGTCTTCGTCGGACGGAGCCTGCGGCACTCCGTCCGCGACGGTGAATCGCTGCTGATGGCGATCATGCTGCCGGTGATGCTCATGCTCATGTTCACCTGGGTCTTCGGCGGCGCCATCGACCCGTCGGGCGCCTACGTCGACTACGTCGTGCCGGGCATCATCCTGACGTGCGCCGGCTTCGGGGCATCGTCCACCGCCGTGTATGTCGCGAACGACATGCGCACCGGCATCATCGATCGGATCCGCACCATGCCGCTGCGTGCGGGCGCCGTGCTCACCGGGCACGTCGTCGCCAGTGTGCTGCGGAACCTGATCGCCACCGCGATCGTGATCGGCGTCGGCGTGCTGGTCGGGTTCCGACCCACCGCGAGCCTCGGGGAATGGATCGCGTTCGCGGGCCTCATCACCCTCTACATCCTCGCGATCACATACCTGTTCGCGGCCATCGGTCTCGCCGCGGGAAGCCCCGAGGGCGCGAACGGCTACGGATTCGTCCTCCTGTTCCTGCCGTATCTCTCCAGCGCATTCGTGCCCGTCGCGAGCATGCCGGAGTGGCTGCAGCCGATCGCGGCCAATCAGCCGATCACGCCCATCGTCGAGACGATCCGCGCCCTCCTGATGGATACGCCCCTACAGGGCGAGGCATGGTGGGCGATCGGCTGGTGCCTGGTCATCCTGCTGATCGCGGTGACGTGGGGCGCGTGGCTCTTCCGCCGCAAGGCGGGACGTCGCTGAGGATGCCTGGACGGCTCAGGCGCCGAGGCGCTTGAGCGCGTTGGCGACGGCATGCTTCGCGGAGGCCGCGGCACGACCGACGACCTCGGCGGCGTGCGCGGCGCTGTCGTTCACGGGGTAATCGATGTCGGGGGCCTCGTCGCCGTACGCATCGACGAGGAAGGGGACCAGCCAGTCGTCGACGACCTCGAGCGGTTCGACGGCGAGACTGTAGAAACGACGCTGTCCGTCTTCGCGCACGGAGACCAGCTCGGCGTCGCGCAACACCTTCAGATGCTTCGACACGGTGGGCTGGCTGATGCCGAGATCGGCGACGATCTGGCTGACGCTGGTGCCCGTCTCTCCTTCGTCCGTGCGTCGCAGCAGGAGCTGGAGGATGTCGCGCCTCGTACCGTCTGCGATCACGTCGAAGATGTCCGTCATGTGATCAGGGTAGTCGGCTCCGGCACGGAGTACCATGACGAAGGCTCGGCGACTGGCGCCGCGTGTCCGCGGCGCGCGGGCGAGAGAGAATCACGAGGGGGCAGCGATGTCGGGCATCGTTTCGGCGTCGTCCCCACGACAGGCCCTCAAAGGCGCCGCCGGCCGGGTGAAGCACCTCGTCACCTCGTCGCCGTCCCGCTTCGCGATCGTCGTGTTCGCGCTCCTGATCCTCGTGTTCACGGTGCTGCTGTCGGTGCCGATCGCGTCCGCGAGCGGCACGGTCACACCGCTGAGCGATGCGCTCTTCACCGCCGTGTCGACGATCTGCGTCACCGGCCTCGCCACCGTCGACATGGCCAACCACTGGTCCCCCTTCGGCCACGTCCTGATCTTCCTCGGCGTGAACATCGGCGCCCTCGGCGTCCTCACGCTCGCGTCTCTCATGGGGATGCTGATCTCCAAGCGTCTCGGCCTGCGGGCCAAGCTGTTGGCAGCGGGCGACACCAACCCTCTGCGGGCACACGGCGGAGTGGTGAACGAGAGCCAGACCGTACGACTCGGTGAGGTCGGCCAACTGCTGACCACGGTCGCCGTGTCGGCCCTCATCATCGAGGCGTCGTTGGCGGCCCTGCTGTACCCGGCACTGGTGATGGCGAAGGTCGACCCCATCGCCGCGCTCTGGGAGGCGCCGTACTTCGCGGCCATGGCGTTCACGAACACCGGGTTCGCGCCGAACGACGGCGGCGTCGCGGTGTTCGCGGACGACTACCTCGTGCTGTTCCTCCTCATGGTGGGCGTGTTCCTCGGCAGCATCGGCTTCCCCGTCATCTATACCCTCGCCAAGCACGTCTGGCACGTGAAGCGGTGGTCGCTGCACACCAAGCTGACACTCGTCACGACCGTGCTGCTGTTCATCCTGGGCGCCGTCGTCTTCGTCGTGCTCGAGTTCAACAACCCGAAGACGTTCGGGTCGATGGATGCGGCGGACACCACGTTCCAAGCCTTCTTCCTCTCCGCCATGACCAGATCCGGCGGCTTCAACGTGATCGAGATGGACGATCTGAACGGCTCGTCCCTGCTCGCCGCCAGCATGCTGATGTTCGTCGGTGGCGGCTCCGCCTCGACCGCCGGCGGCATCAAGGTCACCACTCTGGCCGTGCTCGCGATCGCCGTCTGGTCCGAGGCCAAGGGCCGCCAGTCGGTCGAGGCCTTCGGCCGCCGTATCCCCAGCGACGTGCAGCGCGTGGCGCTCAGCGTCGTCGCGTGGGGCGCCACGATCGTGGCGCTGTCGACCATCACCATCGCCCAGATCACCAAAGACGACATCAGTCATGTGCTGTTCGACGTCATCTCGGCGTTCGGCACGGTCGGTCTGTCCACGGGCCTCACGGCAGAGCTCCCCGATTCGGCTTCCTACGTCATGGCCGCGACCATCTTCATGGGGCGCGTTGGTACAGTGACACTCGCCGCGGCGGTTGCCGCGACATCGCGAACGCAGTACTACTCACTGCCCGTGGAAAGGCCGATCGTTGGTTGAAGTCCTCCGGGGCGACGCTCCCGTCCTCGTCATCGGTCTCGGTCGGTTCGGCGCTGCCTGCGCGGGAGAGCTCGACCGCCTCGACCGCGAGGTGCTCGCGATCGACGACAACCTCGAGCTCGTGCAGAAGTGGTCCGACCGGGTCACCCACACGGTGCAGGCCGACGCGAAGAACATCGACGCCCTCCGTCAGATCGGCGCCCAGGACTTCCAGGTCGCCGTCGTCGCGGTCGGCTCCTCGATCGAGGCGTCCGTGCTGATCACCGCGAACCTCGTCGACCTGAAGGTGCCGCAGATCTGGGCCAAGGCCGTCTCGCAGTCCCACGGCAAGATCCTTGCCCGTGTCGGCGCGAACCACGTCATCTACCCGGAGCGCGAGGCCGGTGAGCGCGTCGCGCACCTCGTGAGCGGGCGGATGCTCGACTTCATCCGCTTCGACGACGACTTCGTCCTCGCCAAGATGTACCCGCCGAAGTTCATCCGCGGCGTCGGCCTCAACGAGTCGGGCGTGCGCTCGAAGTACAAGGTCACGGTCGTCGGCGTGAAGAGTCCGGGCAAGCCTTTCCGCTACGCCGAGGCGAACACCATCGTCACGAACCACGACCTCATCATCGTCTCGGGGACCAACAGCGACATCGAGCGCTTCGCCGGCCTCGACCGCTGACCTCGGAGACGTCCGATCCCTCGACTCCCCCTCGCGGCGGATGCACCGTCGTGCACGGCCGTGGTGGGATGGGACGCATGACCGACAACGCAGCGGCCCCTCCCGTCCTCGCCCTCCGCGGGCTCCGCAAGCAATTCGGGCAGAAGATCGCGGTCGATGACCTCTCCCTCGATGTGCCGGCCGGATCCATGCTCGGGCTCCTCGGCCCCAACGGCGCGGGCAAGACCACGACCCTCGCCATGACCACGGGTCTGCTGCGGCCGGATGCCGGCGCCGCGTGGGTCCTGGGCGCCGACGTGTGGCAGAACCCTGCCGACGCGAAGGCCCGGATGGGCGTGCTCCCCGACGGAATCCGCATGCTCGACCGCCTCACCGGTGCCGAACTGCTGCGCTACACCGGACTGCTGCGCGGCATGGCCGAAGCCGAGGTCGTCTCTCGCAGTGACGAGCTCCTGGCCGCGCTCGGCCTCACCGACGCTCGAGACCGACTCGTGGTCGACTACTCGGCAGGCATGCGCAAGAAGATCGGTCTGGCATGCGCGCTGATCCACGCGCCTCGCCTGCTGATCCTCGACGAGCCGCTGGAAGCCGTCGACCCGGTGTCCGGCGAGACGATCCGGCAGATCCTGCGGGCGTTCGTCGACGGTGGCGGCACCGTGGTGCTGTCCAGCCACGTGATGGAGCTCGTCGAGTCGATGTGCGATCGGGTCGCGATCGTCGCCGAGGGACGCCTGCTCGCGAACGGGACGCTCGACGAGGTGCGCGCCGGACTGTCGCTGCAGCAGCGGTTCCTCGCCCTGGTGGGGGCACATGACCTCGGGACGGAGACGCTCGCATGGTTGCGCTCCTCGTAAGCCTGCGCTGGCGCCAGCTGCGCCATCAGCTCTCCCGCAATCCCTGGATGATCGTCACCCTGGTCATCACCGGACTGTTCGCGCTCGGCTTCCTCGCCGCACTGACGGCAGGACTGGTGGCACTGCGGTTCGCCGCGCCCGACGCCGCCGTCACCGCGATCGTGCTGGCGGGCGCGGTCATCGTCCTCGGCTGGTGGATCGGGTCGATCCTGGTCAGCGCCGACGACTCGCTCGCGCCGGAGCGGTTCGCGCTGCTCCCCCTGACCGCGCGCTCCCTGCTGCCGGGCTTCGTCGTCGCGGGGGCGACGACGGTGGGCGGTATCGGCACCACCGTCGCCCTCCTGCTCATGCTCCTCGGCTGGTCGGTGAGCCTGCCCGCAATGCTGACCGCGCTGATCATGATCCCCGTCGCCGTCGCCACCTGCGTGCTGGGCGCCCGCGTGGTGAGCGGTGTGCTGGCCGGCTGGCTGGCCCGACGCAGCGCCCGCGACCTGGTCGTGATCGTCGGCGTGGTGCTCCTCTCCTCGTCCGGTGTCCTGCTCAACGTGGGCATCGGCGCGCTGGTCCGGGTGAACGATGTCGGCGGAGCGTTCACCACCATCGCCGACATCGCCGCGTGGACACCGGTGGGCGCCGTCTTCGGCGTATCCGGATCCGTCGCTCAGGGCGACCTCCTCACCGCGGCACTCCGTCTGCTCATCGCCCTCGCCACGGTCGCGGCACTGTGGTTCGCGGCACAGGGCCTGCTCGCTGCGCGGCTGGTCGCCCCCATCCAGGACACCGGCGGCGGACGCGTGCGCTCGGTCGGACTGCTCGATCGGATACTGCCGGCCAGCCCGGTCGGGGCGATCGCCGCCCGCACGCTGCGGTACTTCCGGCGCGACCCCCGGCAGATCGTGAACATCGTGATGCTCCTGCTGCTGCCCGCGATCTTCATCGGCCTCTCCCTGATGAACGGCTTGCAGGACGAGTCCCTCGGATTCGGTCCGGCCATCATCCTCATCCCGACGATCAACGCGCTCCTCACCGGCACGATCATGCAGATGGCGATCGCCTACGACAACGACGCGGTCGCCGCCCACATCCTGAACGGCGTCAGCGGTGCGGCGGACCGGGCAGGGCGACTGCTCGGATTCGGGCTGATCGCGATTCCCGTGACGCTGCTGCTGTGCGCGGCCACCTGCCTGATCGCCGGCCGATGGGACCTGCTCCCCGCAAGCATCGGGTCTGCCTTCGGCCTGACGGCGATCTCGGCCGGCGCCGGGGCCTGGGTGGGCAGCTTCCTTCCGGGTCGGGCGCCCGCACCCGAGGCGAACCCCCTCGGCCGCGGCTCGTCCGGTGGTGTGCAGTCGCTGCTGGCGATGATCATCATCGGACCGATCACGCTCGTGCTCGGGGCGCCGGCGCTCGGTTTCGCGATCGCCGGCATCTGGAATCCTGCGCTCGGCTGGGTGAGTCTCGGCTGCGGTGTCGTGCTCGGCACCGCGGCCCTGTGGGGCGGGGCGGTGCTGGGCGGCAGCATCCTGAACCGGCGCTGGCCGGAAGTTCTCGCCGAGGTCTCCAGCGAGAGCTGAGCGGGGTCGGGCGGTCAGGCGTCGATGTCGAGGACGAGTTCGACCACGTCATCGACGCCCAGACCCTCGCGGTCCTGGAGCACCTTCTTGATCGGCACGATGTAGCCACCGTCCTTCGGCCAGAGGGCCGTGGTCACGGTGGTGGAACCGATGGTGACGGATGCGGGGATCATCCCCCACCCGTACGTGACGATCGACGCGACATCGTGGATCATCTCGCTCTCGGCCGGCGGCACGGTGACGAAGTGGAACGGCGCCGGCCCGCGCCAGTACCAGATGACTCCCTCGATCCGCAGCTGCATGGCTCAGGCCCCGGCGGCGAGTTCCTTCGCCCGTGCGAGGGCTGCGGCCGCGGCATCCGCGAAGGTACGGTCGAGCTGCGCGTCCTGCAGAACGGCGACCGCACGCTCGGTGGTTCCCTTGGGGCTCGTGACGCGACGCCGCAGCTCGGCGGGGGCCTCCCCCGACGCGTCGAGCAGCGCGGTCGCGCCGATGAAGGTCTGCTCCACCATCAGCCTGGCGTCGGCCTCGGCGAAGCCCATGTCGATAGCGGCCTTCGTGAACTCCTCGATCAGCAGGTACACGTAGGCGGGGCCGGAGCCCGAGATCGTGGACAGCGCGTCGATCTGCGACTCCGGAACCTCGACGACCGCGCCGACGGTCTCGAACAGCCGGCGGACGAGGGCGAGATCCTCGGCTGTGGCGGCGGAACCGGCAGCGAGCCCCGTGACGCCCTTGCGCACGGTCGACGGCGTGTTCGGCATCGAGCGGATGACGCGGGCGTCGGCGCCGAGCACGTCGGCGAAGGTCTGGAGCGTGACGCCGGCGGCGACGCTCACCACGATCGCGTCGTCCGTCAGGTGCGGAGCGATCTCGCGCAGCAGGTCGGGCACCATCGCGGGCTTGACGCCGACCAGCACGATCCGCGCGCTAGCGGCGGCCTCGGCGTTGCCGTCCGGCCGTTCGGCGAGCGCGATACTCGTGACCCCGTCGAGGCCGGCGAACGCCTCGGCCTTCTCCGCGGTGCGGTTCGTCGCGGTGATCCCGCCGTCGATCCGGATGCCGGAGGCGACCACACCCCGGAGGATCGCACCGCCCATCGAACCGGCACCGAGAAAAGCGAGAGAAGGAAGCGAGTCAGCCATGTCGTCATCCTACGGCGGGCACTCCCGCAACCTCGGGCGGGCGGTTCTAGACTCGTCCCATGAGTGCATCCGGAGGCAACAAGGCCATCGTCGCGGCGTTCCTGGCGAACCTGGGTATCGCCATCGCGAAGTTCATCGCCTGGGCCCTCTCCGGCTCCGCCTCGATGCTCGCCGAGGCCATCCACTCCGTCGCCGACTCGGGCAACCAGCTGCTCCTGATGCTCGGCGGACGCAAGGCCAAGCGGGAGGCCGACCGCGCGCACCCGTTCGGGTACGGCCGGGAACGCTACGTGTACGCGTTCGTCGTCTCGATCATCCTGTTCTCGGTCGGTGGCCTGTTCGCGATCTACGAGGGCATCGACAAGCTCACGAACCCGCACGAGCTGGACAAGACCTGGTGGTGGCTGCCCCTGGTCGTGCTCGTCGTCGCGATCGGGCTGGAGTCGTTCTCCCTGCGCACGGCCGTGCGCGAGAGCAACCTCGTGCGGGAGAAGGGGCAGTCGTGGGTGTCGTTCGTGCGCCGTTCGAAGGCCCCCGAGCTGCCGGTCGTGCTGCTCGAAGATGTGGGCGCTCTGACCGGTCTCACCTTCGCTCTGCTCGGCGTCGGGCTCACACTGCTCACCGGAAACCCCGTGTTCGACGCACTCGGCACCGTGATAATCGGTGTGCTGCTGGTGCTGATCGCGATCGTGCTGGGCATCGAGACCAAGAGCCTGCTGGTCGGTGAGGGCGCGACCCAGGCCGACCACGACCGGATCGTCGATGCCATCAACGCGGGCGACGAGATCGAGAAGATCATCCACATGAAGACCCTCTACCTCGGCCCGGACGAGCTGATGGTCGCCGCGAAGATCGCCCTCAACGCCGACAAGCCGCTGCGCGAGGCCGCCGACGACATCAACGCCATCGAGGCACGCATCCGCGAAGCCGTGCCGGTCGCGCGCATCGTGTACATCGAGCCGGATGTCTACCGCCCGGCGATCGACCCCGAGCCGTCGACCGACGTCTTCGTGCTGAAGTCGTCGGACTGATCGTCGGCTTCCGACATGACGCAGGCGAAAAAACTCCTCGGTCTCCTGGGCGCGGCCGGTCTGGCCGTCCTGCTCTCCGGCTGCTCCCTGAACACGATGCTCTGGGGCGACGACGGAGCTGGGGTGATCGAGACGACCGAGGGCCTGATCGACGCAGCGACGGAAGGCGAAGCCGAGTCGTACATGTGCGAGGGTCACGACCCGGAGCTTCGCGAACCGGCGGACTGGGAAGGGCTGTCCGCGGAGGAGCCCGAACGCTTCGTGGCGGACTACTGGCCGGATCAGGTCCCCCTGGAGCCACGCTGGAACATCGGCCTCTCCCTGCCCACGGAGCGGGTGGCCGGGGGCGTGGAATTCCCCGGCTACGTCTTCTACCAGGAGACCGACGACGGGCTGTGCGTCGTCGACGTCACCTGGTGGACCGTCGAATCCGAGGGCTGACGAGCCCGACGCGCGTGCGTGCGCCTCGGCGATCAGCGCCGCTGCTCGAAGAACGCCCGCAGCAGTGCGGTCGCCGCATCCGCCTCGACGCCGCCGATCACTTCGGCCCGATAGGGCAGTCGCCGATCGCGCAGCACGTCGTACATGGAGCCGGCCGCGCCCGCCTTGTCGTCCCACGCGCCGAAGACCACCCGACCGACGCGGGCCTGCAGGATCGCACCGGCGCACATGATGCACGGCTCGAGGGTCACGACCAGCGTGTGCCCCTCGAGATTCCAGGAGCCGACGGACGCCGCCGCCCGCCGCAGCGCCTCGACCTCGGCATGCCCGGTCGGATCGTTCGTGGCCTCGCGGGTGTTGCGTCCCTCAGCGATGAGCCGTCCGGCGGGATCCAGAATCACAGCGCCGACGGGGATCTCCGACGCCGCAGCGGCCTCGGCAGCGAGCTCGAGCGCACGCCCCATCGCGAGGTCGTCGGCAGCGGTCATGCGTCGAGCCTACGACAGCCACCGGCCACCGTCGGGGGCCACGATGTCGTTCCCGGAGGCGCGGCGCATTACCCTGTATCCATGCGCGTTCACGTGGCCGACCACCCTCTCATCACTCACAAGCTCTCGGTGCTGCGCGATGTGCGCACCCCCTCACCGGTGTTCCGGCAGCTGACGGAGGAGCTCGTCACGCTGCTCGCGTACGAGGCGACCCGCAACGTGAAGGTGAGCCCGATCGAGATCACCACCCCCGTGACCACGACGATGGGCGTCAAGATCTCGGAGCCGCGACCGATCGTGGTGCCGATCCTGCGCGCAGGCCTCGGCATGCTCGAGGGCCTCGTCAAGCTGCTTCCGACCGCCGAGGTCGGGTTCCTCGGCATGGTCCGCGATGAGACGACGTTCGAGCCGACGACCTACGCCGAGCGTCTCCCCGACGATCTCAGCGACCGTCAGTGCTTCGCGATCGACCCGATGCTGGCCACCGGCGGTTCGCTCGCCGCGGCGATCCAGTTCCTGTTCGACCGCGGCGCGAAGGACGTCACCGCGATCTGCCTGCTGGGTACGCCGGAGGGCGTGGCCGCGATCGAAGCCATGGCCGGCGACCGCGATGTGACCCTCGTCCTGGGTGCACTCGACGAGCGTCTCGACGAGAAGGGGTACATCGTGCCCGGGCTCGGCGACGCCGGCGATCGGCTCTACGGCACGGTCTGACCCGGCCGGCGGCATTCCGCACCGCCGTTGTTCTGCACACCGCGCCGCGGTCGTTCTGCGCGGTCGCGGGGCCGCAGAGGCCGCAGAGGCCGCTCGAGCGCGCGGTACTCAGTCCGCCGCACCGACCAGACGCGCGAAGGCGCTGAGGCGGGCCACCCCCTCCGGGGTATACGGAAGATCGTCGAGCAGTGCGGGCGAGTGGATCAGATAGGCGACGGCCTGCGCGCGGGAGATCGCGACGTTCAGTCGGTTCTGCAGCAGCAGGAACTCCGGGCCCCGCGGGGCGTCCCGACCGCTCGAGGCCGCGAGCGAGGTGATCGAGACGACCGCCTCCTTGCCTTGGAAGTTGTCGACCGTGCCGACCGGGACGTCGTGGTACCCGGCCGCCGCGAGCGCGTCGAGCACGAGCTGACGCTGCGCGTTGTACGGCGTGACCACGATGATATCGGTGGGCACGAGCGGCCTGGCTGACCGGGACTCGTCGTTGTCGGTGAAGGTGCGACCGACCAGGTCGCGGACCAGCCGGACGACCTCGGCCGCCTCCTCGGGCGACTGCGTCGAGTTGCCGCGGTGCCGCAGCGGCACGACGTGCAGGCCGGGGTCGATCCCCTGGACCGAACGCAGCTCGGTGCCGGGGGCTGACGCCAGCTGCCCCGCGTAGGCGAGCTTCGACACCGGGGCCGCGACGAACGGATGCATGCGCCAGGAGCGCGCGAGGAAGTAGCCGTACTCCGGCCGCACGACCGGGTCGCCGTCCATCACCCAGCCGAGCGCGGAGGCATCGACCGGTTCGGGGTGGGCTCCCTGACTCACCTGCGGAAGCTGCTGCGGATCGCCGAGGAGCAGGAGCCGCTTCGCCCCGGCGGCGACCGCGATGGTCGAGGCGAGCGAGAACTGCCCCGCCTCGTCGATCACGAGCAGGTCGAGGCCGTCTCGCTCGACGCGCTGGGTGTTGCTGAAGTCCCAGGCCGTCCCGCCCACGACGGCGCCCTCACCGGCATGCTCGGAGAGGAACGCCGCCATCCCCGTCTTCGGGATGGTCGTGTAGGAATGCTCCCCGTTCGGGTCCTTCGGGGCCTTGGCGACCTGAGCCGGCGCGACACCGTCGGCTACCACTCGCTCGAGGAGCGTCTCGATGATCGCGTGCGACTGCGCGACGACGCCGACCTTGAAGCCGTGCTCGTTCACGAGGCGTGCGATGACCCGGGATCCGGTGTAGGTCTTGCCCGTTCCCGGAGGGCCCTGCACCGCCAGATAACTGTGGTCGAGGTCGAGCACCCCCGTCACGATCGCGTCGACCGTGTCATCGCCCGGGGCGGGCAGCGGCGCGCCCGATACGGTGCGCGGGGGGATCCGACGGAGGATGTCGGTCGCCGCATCGTCGGGGAACCCCGGAGCCGCGGTGTGCACCGCATCGGCCCACTCGTCGATCGCGCCCTGGAGGGACACGACGCGTGGCGGTGCGGCCGGGGTGAGGGCGAGCGGCAGCTCGTCCCAGGTCTGCCCCTGCACCGCCGACTCGGTGATGAGGTAGCCGTCGTCGAGCACCTCCGCCACCGTGACGGTGTGCGGCACATGCACCGCCCGCGAAGGGACCTCGGTGTCGAACGGCGCCGGAACGCCGTAGAGCGCGAACGGCTGCGACCCGGCGCCGAGCGTCGTGCCGGGCGACACCTCGCCACGGATCTCGACGTCACGAGACATCACCCGACGCCCCTCACCGATGCTCCAGTCACGACGGACGGTCGAGGACGGGCGGTCGACCCGCACCACATCGCGCGTACCGTCCCACATGGTCACCGGCTCGCGAAGCCGCTGGAAGTGCGACACCCAGAAGCTCTTCGCCTCGCGCGGGAAGTAGTCGATCGCGGCGGCCGCGAGCCGATGAACGAGCCCGTCACCACCCGCCTCGACGGCGCGCTCGGCATCTGCGAGGAGGGCGACCGAGCGCGGCGACGGCTCGTAGATGACCTCGTCAGCCTCGTCGGGCGGGGCCGGGGTGACACCCTCTTTACGCGCGATGTCGATCAGCCAGTTGCGCAGGCGCCTGGTCGACACGCAGTCGTAGCGGTTGTAGTCGGCGAGGTCTGCCAGGACCGCGTCGGCCCCGGCCTGCTCCCCCGCAGCCGCGAGCTCACGAGCCGCGACGTACTGCACGATCGAGTCGTCGCCCTTCTGCACGTCGCTGGTTCGCACGTCGGCGCCCATGTACAACGGCTCGAGCTTCTTGATCGAGTACGAGCGCGAACCGACGCGCACCGTCCGCAGCACGAGCGGATACAGGTCGACGAACACGCCCTCGCGGAGCAGCCGATCCACCTCACCCTCGCGCACCCCATGCCGTGCCGCCATCGCCACCAGGTGCGAGGTCTCGTAGGGCGCGTAGTGGTAGATGTGCATGCCGGGGTGGGCGATCCTGCGCGCATTCACGAAGTCGAGGAACGTCTCGAGCGCGCGCTTCTCGTCGGCGAAGGTATGCGCCCAGAGGGCCGAGTACTGGTCGGCGTTGTCGACCCACCCGAAGAGGTAGTCGATTCCCCAGTGCCCCTCGCCGTCGGCGGCCGGCTCCGTGTAGAGGGGGTCGCCCTCGAAGTCGAAGAAGATGTCGCCGTGGCTGGGCAGCGGGAGGGTGTGGATCGCCGGCGCGTAGTGCACGTCGTAGGTGGGCCGCCCCTCGGCATCGGCGCGCAACTGCAGTCGTGCCTGGTCGCGGAGCGTCTCGAACGAGTCGATGTTCATCCCCGCTGGCGGCCCCGATGCCTCCGCCAGGGCATCGATCGTCTCGATCCCGGACGCCCGCAGTCGCGCACGCTGCACCGGGCGCATCCTCGCGACCATCAGCAGGTCCCGGTGCGCCAGCACCTGTTCCTCGCAGGTCGCGCAGCGTCCGCAGGCCACGATCTGCAGGTCGCCGCGATCGTCTCCCCAGGCGAGCGGCGCACCCGCCGCCCCATCGGCGATGCGCCGGTCGGCGATGAGCGCCCGCAGCCGAGCGCGCCGCACCTGGAAGAGCGGAAGGAGATCATCCACCTGATGGGTGCTGAGCGTGCCGTCGCCGAGGATCAGGTCGACCTCGTCGGACCGGGGGATGCCGAGGCGGTCGAGCTGGTCGACGTATGCCGCGAGCTGCATGAGGGCAGTGACTCGCGCCTTGCGCGCGAGCTTGGAGTCCTGAACGCGCCACCGGCCGTCGTCGTCCTTGCGGAGGAAGTCGGCGAATCCGACGAACTCGTCGGTGGAGAAAGCCGCCTGGAACACCACGAGCGCATCGGAGCGCAGCGCCGCGACCGTCTCGTCGATCGCGGCCGCCAGCGCCTCGGCATCAACCGACGAGACCTTCTCGATGCGGTGGACACTCGCATCGCCGAGTTCATCGATGTACCGGGCGAGCACGTTCTGCTCGTGCACGTCGCCGAGCTCGGCGGCCCGCTTCAGCGTCGCGTCTTCGGGCTCTTCGACGGCAGGGACCCGCCCCAGCTTCGCGTCGATCGCCCGACACCACGCGAACTCGCATTCGGCGGCCGCCTTGAGGTCGCTCGCGCTCCAGATGACGCGCTGCGCCTGAGTGTCGATCCGCACGATGCTCCCGTTCTGTCGGATGCTTCGACACTATCTGCGGCATCCGACACGACGCGAAGCGGCGCCTCCGCAGATGCGAACGTGCGGTCAGCGCCACCAGGTGTCGTCGGGGGTCACCGGGAGGTGCCGCTTGTGCTGCGTGGCGAGGTATCGCGCCTCGATGCGACCGGCGACCTCGGGATCGACGGAGCGCCCCTCGAGGAAGTCGTCGATCTGCTCGTAGGTGAGACCGAGCTCGTCCTCATCGGCACGACCGGGCTGCCCGTCGAGCAGATCGGCGGTCGGCACCTTGAATGCGAGCCGATCCGGCGCATCGAGGAACTGCAGGAGCGAGCGCCCCTGACGCTTGGTGAGGCCGGACAGCGGAAGGATGTCGGCCGCGCCGTCGCCGAACTTCGTGTAGAAGCCGGTGACCGCCTCGGCGGCGTGGTCCGTGCCGATCACGAGGAGTCCGTCGTGACCTGCGAGCGCGTACTGCGTGACCATGCGGACGCGTGCCTTGATGTTGCCGCGGTTGAAGTCGCTGATGTCTCTCGTGACCGCGAACTCGATGTCCTCCTCGACACCATCGACGCCGTTCTGGATGTTGACCTCGACCGAGGCATCGGGCGCGATGAAGGCGAGTGCGGCCTGGGCATCGTCGGCATCGTGCTGCACGCGGTAGGGCAGACGCACGGCGAGGAACTTCGCCTCGCCGCCCTCGGCCCGCACCCGCTCGACCGCGAGTTGGGCGAGGCGACCGGCCAGCGTCGAGTCCTGCCCGCCGGAGATCCCGAGCACATAGCCCTTCGCTCCGGTCGTGCGCAGGTAGTCGGCGAGGAAACCGATGCGACGCTCGGTCTCGGCTTCGGGGTCGACCTCGGACCTGACACCGAGGTCCTCAGAGATCTGCTGCTGCAACGACATGTGATCCTCCGCTCGTTTCCTCGAATCAGTATCCCGCTTCCGTGTTACGTCGGGGTGACGCCGCGGCGTTCGCACGTTCCTGTCAGTCACGACCTGAGAGAATGGGGCAGTGAAACTCCTCGTCGCCGCGCTCGCATCCGAACTGTCCGCCTTCCCCGAGGAACTCGAGGGCTTCGACCGTCTCGTGACCGGCCCGGGCAAGCTGCAGGCGACGTACGCCCTGACGCGTGCGCTCGACGCCACCGTCTACGACGAGATCGTGGTCGTCGGCACGGCGGGCGCGATCGATCCCGACCTGGAAGCGACCGTCCACGAGGTCGGCACCGCGTTCCAGCACGACGTCACCGACCTCGACGGTGTCGCCGGCCAGCATGTCTCGCTGCCGGCGCGGGTCGCCACCGGACGCGACGGCGTGCTGATCGCGACGGGCGACCACTTCGTCGAGGATGCCGAGGTCACCGCCGTGATCCGTCCGTCGGGAGCGGCACTGGTCGATATGGAGACCTACGCGTACATCTGGGTCGCCGGACAGTTCGGCGTGCCGATCCGCGTGTTCCGTGCCGTGTCCGATCAGGCCGAGGACGGCGCTCTGACCGACTGGCGCGAGGCGGTCGCCCGCTGCAGCGTGCAGCTGCGCGACTTCATCCGCACCGAGTACGGGGTCTGACCCGGCGGAGGCCATCGGCTTCCGCGTGGGCTCAGCGGGCCTCGATGATGCTCGGACCGTTCGGCAGCGCTCGCACGGTGAGCTGCGCCGGGATCTGTTCCTGCATGGCCTCGACGTGACTGATGACTCCGACCGTCCGGCCGCCCTGCCGCAGTTCGTCGAGCGTGCGCATGGCGACGTCGAGCGTGTCGCCGTCGAGGGAGCCGAAGCCCTCGTCGATGAACAGCGTGTCGAGGCGGATTCCGCCGGCCCGCGCAGTGACCACCTCGGCGAGACCGAGTGCGAGTGCGAGTGAGGTGAGGAACGTCTCGCCGCCCGACAGCGACTGCGGCGGCCTGGTCTGGCCGGTGAAGGCATCGGAGACCACGATCCCGAGCCCGGATGCTGCCCCTCGAGCCGCGAGCGCGTCGGAGTGCTGCAGCTGGTAGCGGCCCGTCGACATGTCGTGCAGACGCCGGTTCGCCGCTTCGACGATCTCTTCGAGCTCGGCCGCGAGGACGAACGTCTCCAGCGTCATCTTGCGGGTGTTGGCGCCTCGCCCGGCGATCGTGTCCGCGAGATTCTGCAGCACCTCGAACTCGGCGGCATCGGTGGCGGTGCGCGCGTGCTCGGCGGCGGCGGATTCGATCAGACCAGCCAGCCGTTCGGCCGTGCCCGCCGCTCGAGCCGCCGCGTCGACCGCGTCGGTCCAGATCGCTCGGGCGGCCTTCGAGGCCTGTTCGACGGGCGTGAGGTCGATCGGCTCCTCCGGCAGCGTCCGCAGCTCCAGATCGAACAGGATCGCCCGTTCCTTCTCCCGCTGCACGGCGTGCTCAGCGATCCGCGCATCCAGAGCTTCCTGCGTCGCCGCCGGGCGGAGGGCACGTTCGGCGGACTCCACATCGTCGAACGTGGAGTCGGCGAGTGCCGCATCCCTCTCGGCCTCTGCCTCGGCGAGAGCCTGCGTCCTCCGCAGACGTTCTGCGGTCGCCTGAGCGACCCCGCGGGCGGCAGAGATCTTCGCGGCCGTGTCGGCAAGACGCTCGGCGACCGTGTCGAAGACTCCTCGCGCCGCGGCGATCAGCTCGCAGGCCTCGGTGCTCCGCTGCTGCAGCAGAGCGTGCTGCTCCCGCGCCTGAGCGAGCGCCGCCGTGCCCTCGGTCTTCTCGGCGTCGAGCTGCGCGACCCGGGCGACGAGTTCGCTCAGTTGCACGTCGAGCGTCTTCAGTTCGTCGACGGCGGACAGACTGCGCGCATGCGCTGAGGCGGCCGCCTCGTGCTCGGTCTCGGCCTGATCGACACTCCGCCCGTCGGCACGGGCGGTCACAGCCGCGAGTTCGGCTCGCAGGGTCGAAGACGCCGAGGAGAGCTCGCGCTCCCGGTGCGCCGCGGCGTCGCGGGCCTTCTCTGCCTCAGCGATGTCTTCGGGTGACACGGGGTCGACGTGCGTGGCCGGAGCCGGATGCTCGAGCGAGCCGCAGACCGGACACGGATTCTCGGGACGCAGGCTCGAGGCGAGTTCGCCCGACATCCCGTCGATGCGACGCTGCCGCAACTGCGCAAGGTCCGTCTGCGCGGCGGCGTGCACGGTCGTGGCATCGGTGAGCTCGACCTCGGTCGCGGCCTGTGCTCGCTGCAGCCGCTCCGCCTCGTGGGCCGCCGCTCGTCGAGCGTCTGCCTCTTCCTGGGCTGCTCGGGCATCGCCCACCCGGTCGGCCAGGCGGCGTCTCTCGTCGCGTTCCGCTGTCAGCGCGGTGATCGCGGCGGGGAGAGTGGCGCGTTCGGCTTCTCCGGCCTCGAGGCGTGCGGTCGCCGCCGCCACGGCCTCCTCGGCGGATTGCAGCTCGGCATCGAGCGCCGGCGCCTCCCCCTCGAGCTCCCGCGCGCGCTCCCAGGAACCGCTCTCCCTGGTGCGTGCAGCCGCCCACTCCTCGAGGTCGCCGTCGACGGCGAGCTCGAATGCCTCCCACACTTCCCGTGACTGCTGCTCGTCTTCGGCCGCGACGGTGACCGCCGTCTGTGCTCGGGCTGCGGCAGCGATCGTCGACCGCACCGCCTCGGCGGCGCGCGCGGCCGCGAGCTCTGCACGGGCCGCATCGATCGACGGCGCGTCGGCATCCAGCCGCGCGAGAGCTGCCCGGGCGCGGTCACGTTCCCGCTGGGCGTGCTGTTCTTCGCGAGCCGTGGCGAGCGCCGCGTCGGCATCGGCCGCACGCTTCTCCGCCTCCGCCCGCTCCGAGGCGCGGCGCTCCGCCCGATAGTCGGCCCGCGCCCTCGCGCGCCGCAGTGCCTCGAGACGCTCTTCGACCGACGAGGGCGCGGATGTCGCCGGGCGCTCCGCCGGCGCAGTCCCGTCCTCGGAGTCGCCGGACAACCCGCTCGTGATCACGAGCTGCTCGGCCTCGTCGATACGCGCGTTCACCGTCGCGAGCCGAGTGCCGAGCGTCTGTTCCGCCTCCCGGCGCCGCTCGTCGAACCGTGCCTGCACGTCTTCGAACCGCTGTGTGCCGAACAGCCGCCGCAGCAGTGCCTGGCGGTCTCTGCTGCCCGCGAGCAGGAACTCGGAGAATCGGTTCTGCGCGAGGAGGATCACCTGGAGGAACTGCTCGCGGCTGAGCTGGAGGATCTCGTCGAGCTCGCCTGCGACATCGACGGCTCGAGCGGCGCGACCCACCCAGCCGGCATCGGTCCACTCGTCGAGGGCGACGGCCGAGGCCTGCTTGGTCATGCCGCCGCCACGTTTGGCGGGACGCAGGTACTCGGGCGAGCGGGTCACGCGGAAGCGGCCGGCCGGCGTGCTGAACTCGACGACCACCTCCGACGGATCGTCGGGCTCGCAGTGATCACTGCGCAATCGCTTCTCACCGCCGTCGTAACGCGGCACGCCTCCGTAGAGTCCGAAGCACACGGCGTCGAGGATGCTCGACTTGCCCGCTCCCGTCCGGCCGGCGATCAGAAAGATGCCGTCGTCGGCGAACGCGTCGAAGTCGACGACCTGCCGCGAACGGAAGGGACCGAACCCTTCGACCTCCAGGCGATGGAGACGCATCTAGACGAGTGCCTCCGCGCGCACGCGCTCATCGAGCACCGCGCGGATCAGCTCGTGCTCGACCTCGGTGGGCCCGTGTCCTGCCCGCACATGCTCGAGGAACGCCTCGATGCGGTCGGCGTCGGTGACGGCGGAGCGCAGGCGCTGCACGTAGGACGTCTCCTCCACCTCGGCGACGGCGGCGGGCTGGTGCTGCACCATCGCGCAGTGGGGATAGCTCTCTCGAAGACGCCGCATCGGCTCGGACTGCGGCACCGCATCCGTATAGATGGCGCAGACCCAGTCGTCGGCGTGCGCGGCGACGTTGTCGGCTGCGAGGATCTCTTCGAGCGAGCCCGTGAGCGTGACGAGCCGACGCGGCACCGGCAGGTCGAGCCACTCGACCGCGGCGAGGCCGTCGGCGTCGAGGTCGACGAGCCAGGATCCGCGCGGCTTGTCCTGCTCGCCGAAGCTGTAGTGCAGCGGGGCACCTGCGTACCGGACGCGCTCGCTGATCTGCTGGCGCCCGTGGATGTGCCCGAGCGCGACGTAATCGGGGCCGTCGAAGACGCTCAGCGGCACGACGTCGAGTCCGCCTTGGCGCACCTCGCGCTCGAGCCCGACGGTCGCGTCGACGCCGGCCGCGAAGCAGTGCGCGATCGCCACCGAGCGCCCCGCGTGCTCGCGCATGCCCGCGCGGACCAGGTCCATCGCATGGGCCATGGTCTGCGCCTGCGTGCGCAGCTGCCGCCCCGAACTGTCGCCCTCGGGCCAGTGCTGACGGACGATCGCCGGTTCGAGATACGGGATGCCGAAGAAGTGCACCGGCCCCTCGGCATCGGCGATGGTGACCGGAACGCCGACCGCGAGCGGATCGGTGAGCACGTGGATGCCGTCGCGGAGCAGCCGCGCCTGGAAACCGAGCCGCGCGGCCGAGTCGTGGTTGCCGCTCGTGACGATGACGCGGGCGCCGGTCTCGTGCAGTGACACCAGAGCATCGCCGAGCAGCGTGTAGGAGGCGCCCGACGGCGCGGCGGAGTCGAAGACGTCGCCCGCGACGACGACGACGTCGACCGCGTTCTCGCGAACCTGCTCCGTGAGCGCGCCGAGCACCTCGGCCAGCGCGTCCATGGTCGAGTTGCCATGGAACGTCCGGCCGATGTGCCAGTCGGAGGTGTGCAGGATTCGCATACTCACACGGTACGAACACCCTCGGACATTACGTCCGAGGCGTGCCGCGGCATCCGTTCCCGGGGTGGGAATCAAGCGATCTGCGCCCGGGCGGATGCCGCGACCACGGATCAGTGCGCGGCGAGGGCTCGTTCGCCCTGCGCCGGCATCAGCTCGTCCTTGGTGCCGCGCACCAGGAAGACCGCGATCACCGAGGCGGCGACCATGAAGATCGCTGCGGCGATGAAGGTCCAGCCGTATGCGTCGGTCAACTGCGACGGCGTGACGTCGGCCTGAGCATGACCGCCCACGGAAGCCGCGTACACGGCGGTGAACACCGACAGACCGATCGATCCGCCGATCTGCATCGCCGAGTTCGCCATGGCCGATGCGACACCGGCGTCGTGCGGGGCCACCCCCGACAGCGCCAGGTTCTGCAGCGGGATGAAGATGAACGCCATGCCGACACCGAGCGCCACCAGCGCAGGGGCGACCTGCAGGAGATATGCGCCATCGGGCGTGATCCCCGAGAGGTACACCATCCCCGCCGCGGCGAGCAGCGGTCCGACGATGAGCATCGGCCGCGGTCCGATCACCGGCAGCAGCCGGGTCGCGAT
The DNA here is from genome assembly GCF_012030385.1 of Microbacterium sp. B19(2022). Lineage (NCBI taxonomy): Bacteria > Bacillati > Actinomycetota > Actinomycetes > Micrococcales > Microbacteriaceae > Microbacterium > Microbacterium sp. B19(2022). The sequence goes on along the minus strand of NZ_JAAUVO010000009.1, from coordinate 133,218 downwards.
CGGTGCGATGATCATCGTCGCGATCGGCAGGGGCAGCGTGGCGAGTCCCGCCGGGAACGCCCCCATCCCGAGCACGAACTGCAGGTGGAACGTGAGGTACATCGTGGCGCCGATCATGATGGCGCCGGCGACACCCTGGATGAGGAACGCCCCACCCCGGACGCGGTCGGCCACGATCCGCAACGGCAGCAGCGGCTGCGCGACCCGGCTCTCGATCCAGACGAAGACCGCGAGCAGGACGACACCGAGCACCAGGAACGTGATCGTCAGTGGATCGCCCCAGCCGTGCTCGGCGAGGCTGAACCCGTAGACGAGTGCCCCGAGCCCGAGGGTCACCGTGATGGTGCCCCAGACGTCATACCGGTTCTCGCCTTCGGCCTTGCTCTCGGTGAGGAAGAGAGCGCCGCCGATGAGTCCGATCACGACGAAGAAGAGGTTGACGAAGAGGCACCAGCGCCAGTCGGCGAACTCGGTCAGCAGCCCGCCGAGCAGCAGGCCGACCGCGGCCCCCGTTCCGGCGACGGTACCGAACACGGCGAAGGCGGTGTTGCGGTCGCGGCCGGAGGGGAACGACACCGTCAAGAGCGCCAACGCCGCCGGAGCGAGCAGCGCCGCGAAGACGCCCTGGAGTCCGCGCGCGAGGATGAGCTCCCACCCCTGCTGTGCGAATCCGCCGTACAGCGATGCCGCGCCGAATCCGATCATGCCGATCATGAAGATGCGCTTGCGGCCGATGTAGTCGGCGAGGCGTCCGCCGAAGAGGAGGAGCGCACCGAACGCGAGGGCGTAAGCCGTGACGACCCACTGCCGCTGCCCGTCGGTGAGACCGAGAGCGGCCTGTGCGCGCGGCAGCGCGATGCTCACGATGGTGCCGTCGAGCACCACGACGAGCTGAGTGAGGGAGATGACGATGAGTGCCCACCACCGGGAATGTGGATGGGCGCGCAGGGATGAAGACATGGAAAAACCTCCGGTGTCTGATGAGGATGCCGGAGGTTTCGAGCCTCGGATCAGCACGCCTCTCGGCGCCTGACCACCTCAGCCAACGGGGCTGAGCAGAACTCCATTCTATCGCATGATGTTCGAGGAGGAAGCGGAAGGTCCCCTGACCCACCCTCGTCGCGACGATCGGCACGCGGTGATGCGAGATGCGCTGTGCACCTTCACCTGTGCGGCGTGCGGGGCTGCGCGATGCGATATCAGGGCTGCCCTCCGCCCAACAGGTGCCGGCTTGCCCCGCCGGCTGAGGGTTGTGCCCGCTTCGTCGTGACTACCGACTTCCGTTCTCCTCCTCGAGGTCGTTCGACCAGTTCGCCTGCTGGATCCGATTGTCGAGCTCACGCAGCTCCTGCGCGACGGCGTCGGCGCGCGACCGCAGCTGCGCGACCGGCAGCGCCGAGACCTGCCGCAGTTCCGACCGCATCTGGCGCAGGTACTGGTCGTTCGATCCGGATGCCGCGGCGGCCGCATCCGTCAGCACGGAGTGGCTCAGACGCAGCACATCGCGGGCGGCGAGCGCATCCGTCATCGTGCCGTCCGCGCCGAGATCGAGTCGTGCGTTGGTCGCGTTGATGCGACGGATCAGGTCGCGCAGCTGGGTCAGTGCGGCGTCCGCTTCGACGATGAGGGCCGCGGCATCCTCAGCCGGCTCCTCACCCTCCTGGTAGCGGGCGTTCGCGACGATGCGGGCACGCAGCTGCTCGATGCGGCGCTGCAGATCGGCGCGTGCGGTGAGGGCCTCAGCGAGTTTCATGGGCCCATCCTCGCAGCAGGCGTCCGTAACACGGCGTCATACAGCAGGCGAGTCAGCGCGAGCGCAACAGCGGGGCGTGCTCGGGGTTCGCTGCGAACCAGTCCGCGACGTACCAGCAGACAGCGTCGACCTTGCGGTCTCCGCGCTCCTCGATGTCGGCGACGGCCCCCTCGACGACCTTCCCTGCGTAGCCGTTGCCGCGGAAAGTCGGGACCGTGAAGGCCCTGGTCAGAGCGATCGTGTGTCCGTCGTCGCGGTAGTCGAGAACGCTCACGAGCTTTCCGTCGCGCATGAGCGTGTAGCGCGACGCGTCCTTCTCGTCGGTCAGGATGAAGCCGCCGACAGTGTGCGAGATCGTCATCCGCACAACGTTACGCCCGCTCGCCGACGCCCGGGCGTTTTGACATGAGCGGTCACGATCGGACATAATCCCCCCATGACCACCAACGCAAGCCCTTTGTCCGCCCAGGAGGCGAACAGGACTGCCGGGATGATGATGCCCGGTCGCGTTGGCATGTGTTGCCGAATGTGTCGCTGAACGAACAGCCACCCCGCCTGACCTGACGCCTCGCCATCTGCGAGGTCAGAGTCACCGAGCATCCACCCTTTGCTCGCTTCCCGGCTCCGCCGGTCATTCATGCAACGCATCAGAGCCCCGCTCGATCCGGGCTCACGTCCTGAGGACTCATCATCATGTCGAACACCGCACTTCTCGAGCGTCCCGCCACCACCGCCGCGATCCGCACGCAGCCGGACGCCGCTGCTCCCCTGGCCGCCGCCGGAGCCGATCTGCCCGCTGTCCGCTCGCCCCGCGGCTTCGCCCTCTACGTCGGACTCGACGAGATCAAGGCGGCCGAAGCCGGAGTGAGCCTCCCCCTCCTCGTCGACGCACTGCGCCGCACTCTCGCCGAGCTCGCACCGGGCGCCGAGACGCACGCCACAGTCGCCCTCGCTCCCCATGGCTCCGGAGGCCGCGACCTCGACGTCGTCCGCCTCGCCCTGCAGGAGCCGGGTGCGATCGCTCGCACCAAGGCCGCCGCCGAAGAGGAGATCGTGGAGGAGGAGACCGGCGTCACCGTCGACATCTCCCGAAAGCGCGTGCTCATCGACGGAGAGTCCGCGGCCTTCACCTACAAGGAGTTCGAGCTGCTGCAGTACCTGGTGCTCCGCGAGGGACGCACCATCGAGCGCAGCGAGCTGGTCTCCGCGCTCTGGCAGGCACAGGACGACGAGACGCCCGGCGAGCGCACGATCGACGTGCACGTCCGCCGTCTTCGTGCCAAGCTCGGCCGCTACGAGGACATCGTCCGCACCGTGCGCGGCATCGGCTACCGGTTCGACCGCCACGCCGACGTCGTCATCCGCTACGGCCACGGCACCCCCTCGCCCGACCGCTTCTGAGTTACCCGGGGTCGGTGTCAGGACCGGCGCGTAGGGTGGGCGCATGACCCTGATCGAGCATCCTGCAGCGGCCGATGCCGCGTCTGCGGATGCTCGCCGGGACACTGTCTACCGGCCGCCGCACCCCCTCGATCTCCGGCGCACCGTCGGCATGCTGCGTCGCGGCGGCACCGATCCGACGACCGTCATCGACGGCGCCGTCATCTGGCGTGCCGTGCGCACTCCGCTCGGCCCCGCGACGCTCGCCCTGCGCATGTCGGGCGACGAGGTCAGGGCCTCGGCCTGGGGACCCGGCGCCGAGCAAGCACTCGCGCTCGTCCCCGCACTCTGCGGCGCACACGACGATCCCGGCGACTTCGACGCCGCACGGCATCCCCTCATCACCGAGTCGGCCCGCCGCCATCCCGGCCTCCGGCTCACCCGCACCGACGAGGTGTTCGACGCTCTCGCGTGCGCGATCATCGAGCAGAAGGTCACCGGCATGCAGGCCTTCGGCGCCTGGCGCTGGCTCGTCTCCCGCTTCGGCGAGCGTGCACCCGGCCCCACGCCGCGACCGATGTTCGCCGCACCGACAGCTGCGCAGTGGTTCCGCATCCCCTCGTGGGCCTGGCACCGCGCGGGAGTGGAGCCACCGCAGTCCCGCACGATCGTGCGCGCGGCCGAGCGCGGCGACCGCATCGCCCGTGCCGTGAGCGCGGCGACGACCGGCGCCGACCGCGACCGCGTGCTCACCAGCCTGCCGGGCGTCGGCGTCTGGACGTCGGCAGAGACCCGCATCCGCGCGCTGGGAGACCCCGATGCCGTCAGCGTCGGCGACTACCACCTGGCGCACGAGGTAGGGCACGCGCTCACCGGGAAGCGCACCGACGACGACGGGATGCTCGAGCTCCTCGAACCCTGGGCCGGTCAGCGGCAGCGCGTCATCCGCCTCATCTTCGCCAGTGGAGTCCAGGAGCCGCGCCGCGGCCCTCGCCTCGCTCCCGAGGACCATCGCGGCCGCTGACTCCGTCCGCCTATGCTGGGGCCATGTCCCGTACAGCGCTACGCATCTCCATCACCGTCGGCCTGCTGATCGTCGGCGTGGTGGTCGGGCTGATCTTCCAGAACGTCTGGCTCGGTGTGCTCCTCGCTGCGATCGTCTGGCTGGGATGGTTCCTCGGCTACGAGTCGCGCCGCGGCAACAACGCCGGCGTCAACGACGAGGACCACGGCATCGAGCTCTGAGCGCCCCCTCGCGCGCCGCATCGGTCCGCTCAGTAGTAGACGGCGAGCGGCCCCGACGGCCCCTCGACGACACGGACCGGGGTGTCGAACACCCGCGTGAGCACATCGTCGGTCATGATCTCGGCCGGTGGCCCGAACTCCACCACCGCTCCGTCCTTCATGGCGCAGATGTGGTCGGAGTAGTGCCCGGCGAAGTTGATGTCGTGCAGCACGATGACGATCGTCCGTCCGAGCTCCTCTGCCGCCCGGCGCAGGTGCTTCATCATCTGCACCGCGTGCCGCATGTCGAGGTTGTTGAGCGGCTCGTCCAGCAGCACGAACTCGGTGTCCTGCGCCAAGACCATCGCGACGTAGGCGCGCTGGCGCTGCCCGCCGGAGAGCTCGTCGAGATAGCGCCCCTCGAGAGGCCCGAGATCGAGGAAGTCGATCGCCTGGCTGATGATCTCCTCGTCCGCCCGAGTCAGCCGCCCCTTCGAGTGCGGAAAGCGTCCGAAACCCACCAGCTGGCGCACGGTGAGCCGGGTGACGAAGTGGTTCTCCTGGCGCAGGATCGACACGACCTTCGCCAGGTCCTTCGACTTGGTGGAGGCGACATCGAGTCCGGCGATCTCGATCGCGCCGGCATCCATGCCGTTCAACCGACCGATCATCGTCAGCAGGGTCGACTTGCCGGCGCCGTTGGGTCCGATGAGCGCGGTGATACCGCCGGCGGGGATCTCGAGGTCGACGGGGCCGATCGCGACCTCGCTGCTGTAGTCACGGCGGACGCCGTCGAGTGCGATCACAGTCTGCCCTTTCTGAGGATGACTATGAGGAACACGGTGCCGCCGACGAGCTCGATCAGGATCGACACCATCCCCTGCGCGTAGAAGACGTTCTTCATCACGAAGTACGCGCCCGCGAGGATGGTGAACGCCGTGAGCACCGCGACGGGAAATATGAGCCGATGGTCGTGCGTGTCGGCGAACTGATACGCCAGCGTCGCCACCAGGAATCCGAGGAACGTCATCGGACCGACGAGCGCGGTCGAGGTCGCCATCAGCACGGCCACCAGGAAGAGCACGATGAAGAGCTCGCGGCGATGGTCGACGCCGAGGGAGCGCGCGGCATCCGGACCCAAGGCCATCAGGTTCAGCCGGCGGGACCGCAGCCAGAGCAGCGCAGATGCCGCGATGACGAGCGGGACCGCCAACGGGAGGTAGGAGGGATCGGCGTTGGAGACGTTGCCGAACAGCCGGGCGGCGAGCACGTCGAACTCGCTGGGCGTGAGCAGTCGCTGCATGAACGTGGCGATCGCGCCCAGTCCGCCGCCGATCACGATGCCTACCAGGAGCATGATCTGCAGGTTCCCGTATCGACCGGACAGCAGCCAGCCGTAAAGCGCGACCGCGAGCCCGACCATGATCACGACCTGGATCGCGAACTGGCCGACCCCCTGGATCGCCACGAGCCCGGCCACCCCGAACAGGTAGACGGTCGAGGTCTGAACGACGCGGTAGAGCGACTCGAAGCCCATGATCGACGGGGTGATGATGCGGTTGTTGGTGACAGTCTGGAAGCTCACGGTGGCGATGGCCTGCGCGACCGCGACGAGCGCCATCACCGTCACATCGATCGCGCGATGCTGGGCGATGCGCCAGAACCCCGTCGATCCGACGGGCATGGGGTTCCCCCACGCGAGGAGGCCGAATCCGGATCCCGCTGCCAGGACGATGAGGATGCCCAGCACGATCAGGTAGCGCCGACGCGCACGCGGGGTCGTGAACGAGCCGGCCGAGCGCGTCGCCGGGGTCGTCGTCAACTGCTCCCCCACGCCGCTAACCACGTCGACGCTGCCTCAACAGGAGCAGCACGAACACCACGGCGCCGACGACCCCGAGGATCAGCGACACCGGTACCTCGAACGGCATGATGATGGTGCGCCCGATGATGTCGCACACCGTGACGATCGCGATGCCGAGCAGGCACACCCAGGGCAGGTTGCTGCGCAGGTCATCACCGCGCACCATCGAGACGATGTTCGGCACGATCAAGCCGAGGAAGGGCAGGTTGCCGACGACGACCGTGACCACCCCCGTCGTCACGGCAATCAGCACCGTGCCGAGCAGGATGATCCGGTTGTAGTTCACCCCGACGTTCGTGGCGACCTCTTCGCCGAGCCCCGCGATGGTCAGGCGGTCGGCGACGAGAAAGACGATCACGCCGATGATCGCGACGATCCACAGCATCTCGTACTGGCCGCGCATCACCGAGGTGAAGCTGCCGGCGAACCAGACGCCCAAGATCTGCAGGGAGTTGGTGGCGAGAGCGAGATAGGTCGACAGGGCGCCGACGACCGCGCCGAGCATGATGCCGACGATCGGGACGATGAGCGAGGACTTGAGGGCGACGCGGCGCAGGAAGGCGAAGAACACCATCGTGCCGACGAACGCCGCGAGCACCGCTCCGGCCATCCGCAGCGGGAGCGACGGTTGCGGGACGAGGATCATGACCGTCAAGAGCCCGAGTCCTGCCCACTCAGTGGTTCCGGTGGTGGTGGGTTCGACGAAACGGTTCTGGGTGAGCAGCTGCATCACGAGGCCTGCCATCGCCATCGCCGCCCCCGAGAGGACGAGGGCGATCGTGCGGGGGACGCGCGTGATCTGGAACATCTCCGCGCCGTCGTCGGCTCCGGCGATGTCGTACACGCCGGTGAAGAGCGAGATGACGAGGAGCACGACGACGACGAGCACGCCGATGAGCAGCGTGCCGTCGAAGAGCCGCCCGGCATTCCGGGACGGCTGGGTGATGTCGGTGGAGACCATGATGACGGTGCGGCGGCACCCGGGTCATCCGGATGCCGCCGCGTTACCTCAGTTCTTCGCGGCCTCGAGTGCGTCGGCGAAGTCCTCGAGGAACGTCGTGTAGGTCTGGATGCCCTCGTTCAGGTAGGTGTTGGTGGGCATGTAGACGATCTGCTCGTCCTTGACCGCCGTGACGCTGGAGAGGGCCTCGGAGCTCTCCAGGATCTCGGCCGCCTGGACGTAGTCGGGGGTCTCCGCAGCGAACACGGCGTCGCGGTCGAGCACGAGGATCCAGTCGGGGTTCGAGGCTGCGATCGCCTCGACCGAGATGTCGTCGCCCTGGTGGTCGTCGGTCGCGTCCTCGACCTCGAGCGCGGGAGTCAGGCCGAGGATGTCGTAGATCGGGCCGAGTGAGCGGCCGACGGTCGGGGCGAGGTACCCGATCTCGCCGCCGGAGGTGTTCACGGCCATGACGGTGTCGGCGTCGTCGTAGGCGGCCTGGGCTCGCTCGACGGCCGCGTCGAAATCGTCCACCAGCTTCTGCGCCTCGTCCTGCTTGCCGAAGATCTCGCCGAGCACGGTGACCTGGCGCTTGAGCTCCGCGTCGAAGGGCTCGCCCTCGCGGGGCTCGAGATCGATGATCGTCGCGTCGGGGACGAGGTCGGCGATGGCCGCGTTGTGCTGGGTGAAGCGCTGGCCGCTGATGATGAGGTCGGGTTCGACCGCGACGACGGCCTCGAGGTCGGGCTCGCTGTGCAGACCGATGTCGACGATGCCGTCGTCCTTCACGTACGACACGGTCTCCGGCATGAGCGCGACGGCGCCGGCCGAGAGCTCGACTCCCCAGTCCGAGAGCGTCTGGAAGGTGCGGTTGTCGAGGGCGACGATGGAGGCCGGAGGGGTCGCGATCTCGTGCGTGCCGGTGTTGTCCTCGATCGTGACGGATGCCGCCGCGGGTTCGTCCTTCGCAGGTTCAGCCGTGCTGCCGGAAGCGCAGCCGGCGAGGGCGAGGAGGCCGACGAGCGCGGCGCTCGTGGCGGTGAGGGTTCTGGGCACGGACATGGAGAGACTCCTGTTCTGCGGGATCTGTGCGCACACGATGGCGCCGGGACGTCGAGGTTAGGGTGCCCTTCCCTCGACTTATTTAGGTTAGCCTTACTTCATGAGCGATACGAAATTCGGCTTCTCGATCGAGCGTCGCGGCCTCGAGCTGCGCTTCCGCACCGTGACTCTGAGCGCCCGCGAATGGCTGGCTCCGGACTTCGTGCGGGTGCGGCTGACCGGCTCCGACCTCGCCGGCTTCGAGTCGCTGGGCTCGGACGACCACATGCGGCTGTTCTTCCCGGCGGGGCCGGTCGGCTCCGTCGAGGAGCTGCGTGCTTCTCCGAGCCGTGAGTACACGCCGCTGGACTGGGGCGACGACTGGCTCGACGTCGAGTTCGCCGTGCACGGCGATCAGGGCGTCGCGGCGCCGTGGGCGGCGACGGCTCCGCTCGGTTCGTCCATCGGCGTCGGCGGCCCCCGCGGGTCGGCCGTGCTGGTCGGCGAGCCCGGTGGATGGCTGCTCGTCGGCGACGAGACGGCGATCCCCGCGATCCGCCGCTTCGCCGCGCTGATCCCCGAGGGAACCCCGGCACGCATCGTGGTGGAGACCGTCAATCAGGGCCGCGAGTTCGACATCGAAGCGCCGGTCGAGGTCGAGTGGCTGCACCGCGGCGATGCTCCTTCCGGCTCCGCGCTCATCGCCTTCCTCGAGCGCCTGACCGCCGAAGACGCCGTGGGCTCCGACCCGTTCGTCTTCATCGCCGCTGAGCAGTCGATCGTCAAGCCAGGCCGTGCGCTGCTCGGCCGCTGGGGCGTCGACACCGCGAACGCCGTCGTGAAGGGCTACTGGAAGCGCGGCGAAGCCGAGTACCACGCGCCGCACTGATCCTGTTCTCCGGCTCCGCCGCCGTCTCTGTCGGTGCAGGTGGGTACGGTGGTGTCACCGTGGTTCTCATTGTCTCGAGGGTGGAGTGCTCATGAAAGGTGACCGCCTGCAGCAGTGTGCGCGCGACCGCGCCGAGGAACTGCCGGGGGCTCGACTCGAGCATCCTTTCGGCCCCGAATGGGACGTGTTCAAAGTGCGCGACAAGGTGTTCATGCTGCTCACTTCGGCCACCGGCGAGGCGATGGTGACCCTCAAGTCGGCACCCGAAGACGGCGACGCGCTTCGCCGGCAGTTCGATGACATCATCCCCGGCTATCACATGAACAAGAAGCACTGGATCTCGCTCCGCCCCGGCGGCGAGCTGCCGCAGGACCTCGTCCGGGAGCTGGTGACCGAGTCGTACCTCCTCGTCGTGGAGAACCTCCCTCGTCGCCAACGGCCCGTCGACCCCGCCACATTCGGGAAGATCGCCCCCTGACGGGATAGAGCGTTTCTGGAAGACTGGGCCGCATGGCACTTCTGGATCATCTGGGCATCACCGTCGACGACCTCGAGCGCGGCCGCGCGCAGTTCCATCCGGTCCTCACGGCTCTGGGCTATCAGAGCGGCGGCGAAGACGACCACTCGGTCTCGTGGAACAACGGCGACGAGACCGAGATCATCCTGTACACCTGGGACGAGGACTCCTCCCCGCACCGGCACGGCAAGATCGGCTGGCAGCACATCGCCTTCGCCGTTCCGACGCGCGACGAGGTCGAACGCCTGCACACGATCGCGTTGGATGCGGGCTGGACCGCCGTGCGCGACCCCAAGGAGTATCCCCGTTACTCCGAGCGCTACTACGCCTCTTTCGTCGAAGACGCCGACGGCATCCGCATCGAGTTCATGTACAACCCGCCGCGCGAGACGGCTTGACTCCCGGGCGTGTCGCCCCCTAATGTGGCAAAGCTGTGCCGATCGGCCCAGCACGCCAGCCGAGGAGTCGACGGATGAACGCCCAGCGGAACCTTCCCATCGCAGCGGTGTTGCAGCTTCAGTCGAAGCGCAATGACCGCAACAAGTCGTACCCTCCGGCGCGCGCCGTGTGACAGCATCCGCTCTCGCAACGCCCCGCACCGTCAGGTCCGGGGCGTTTTCCGTTGGAGAGCACCCTGACCTGTGGCTGACCACCACCACAAGGAAAGGAATCATGGAGAGGCTCTCCGCACGGCTGCTGTCGTGGGCGTCGCTGATCGACGAGAAGACACTCGCTCAGGCGCACACCACGGCCCGCATGCCGTTCATCCACCCGCACCTGGCACTGATGCCGGATGCGCACCTCGGCAAGGGGGCGACGGTCGGCTCGGTCATCCCGACGCTCGGCGCGATCATCCCCGCGGCCGTCGGTGTCGACATCGGCTGCGGCATGATCGCCGTCCGCACCCAGTTCACGAGGAGCGACCTGGAAGGTCGCGACCTCGCGGAGCTTCGGGAGCAGATCGAACGCGCCATCCCGTTGTCGGCCGGCCGATACAACCGCAAGGTCGTCGCGACCGCGGAGCCGCGCATCGCCGAGCTCGAGCAGCTCGCGGAGAAGAACGGCCTCGACCCCGCGAGCTACGCCGGCAACTGGCGGCTGCAGCTGGGCACGCTCGGTTCGGGCAACCACTTCATCGAGGTGTCGGTCGACGAGCTCGACCGGGTGTGGCTGTTCCTGCACTCGGGGTCCCGAGGCGTCGGCAACAAGATCGCCATGAAGCACATCTCGGTCGCGCAGCGGCTGTGCAAGCAGTGGTGGATCGACCTCCCCGACCCCGACCTGGCGTACCTCGTCGAGGGCACCGAGGAGTTCACCCGTTACATCCGGGAGCTGCGGTGGGCACAGCGCTTCGCCCTGCTGAACCGGGAGGAGATGATGGACCGGGTCATCCGGCAGGTGTCCGAGTTCCTCGGCACCGCGGTCGACGAGCAGGAGCGCATCAACTGCCACCACAACTTCACCGAGTCGGAGAAGCACTACGGCAAGCAGGTGTGGGTGTCACGGAAGGGCGCGATCCAGGCGGACGCCGGTCGGCCGGGGCTCATCCCCGGATCGATGGGCACCGCCTCCTACGTGGTCGAGGGACTCGGCGACCCGCAGTCGCTGAACTCCTCGCCGCACGGGGCGGGTCGGGAGTACTCCCGGTCGGCCGCGAGGCGGGCGTTCACCCACGACCAGCTGCGGGAGGCGATGACGGGCATCGAGTTCCGTGACACGGACGCCTTCGTCGACGAGATCCCGCAGGCGTACAAGCCGATCGACCGGGTGATGGCGGATGCCGCGAGCCTCGTATCGATCCGGCACACGCTGCGGCAGCTCGTCAACGTGAAGGGCGATTGAGACAAGGAGCCGGGCGGCGGAGATCGCGCCGCCCGGCTCCGGCGGCATCCTCGTCGCCCTCGTCAGAGCGGCACGACTACTCCTCCCCCGACACGCTCGAAAACGTCCTGTCCCCACCTCCCGGGTCACCGATATCTTCGCTGCCCGTGGCCTGGCAAGCTTGCGGAATCGATGCGACGATGACGGGGTGGAATTCATGAATGACGCGCAGATCTGGACCATGATCGGGGCGTTCAGCGCGCTGATGTTCAGCACTCTCACCGTGGTCTCCACGCTGTTCATCCACGTCGTCCGCAGTGAGATCGGCGGACTCCGCAACGAGATGAACGCCCGATTCGATGCGGTGAACACGCGGTTCGACGCCGTGGACACGCGGTTCGATGCCGTGAACACGCGCATCGACGGGCTCGACGGCGACGTGCAGGCCATCGTGAAGCGCACGTTCGGTCTCGATCGGGAATGATCAGCCCCGACTTCAGACGACCGGGGCGACCTCCGCGTCGACCGACCGGTCGGTGAACGCGGTCTTCGGCACGAACACGAGGATGACGGCCGCGACGAGCGCGGTGACACCGCAGACGATCCAGACGGTGAAGTACCCCGCGAGCGAACCCGCGGTCCCCTCGGTCGCACCGGCGGTGGTGGCGACACCGTGCAGCAGCGCGATGCCGAAGACGCACGAGGCGATCGCCCCGCCCACGGTCTTCACCGAGTTGGTGAGACCCGTCGCGACTCCGGTCTGCGTCGCGGGCGCGGCAGATGCGGCGGCAGCGGGGAGAGCCGCGACCAGCGCGCCGGAGCCGAGGCCCACGACGACCATGTTCGTGATGACCTGACCGTAGGTGTCATGGAACGGCAGGAAGAGGAGGAAGCCGAGCCCCACCAGCACCGAAGCGCCCATCAGCGTGACCCGAGGAGTCGCCCATCGTGCGATGGTCGGGAACAGCAGCGCACCCGCGATCATCGCCACGAGGTACACGCCGATGATGAGTGAGGTCGCGAACCCGCTCGTGCCGAGACCGTAGCCGTAGATCGACGGGTCGGTGCGCGCGAACGTCGACAGTGGAGCCTGTGCACCGAGCACGCTGACGCCGAAGAGGCCCGCGGTGAGGAACACCGGTCCGAGCGCGGGCGAGCGGAACATGCGCACATCGATGAGGGGGTCGTCGCAGCGCAGCTCCCAGAGCACGAACGGGATCACCAGCAGCACGCCGAAGACGACCACGGCCCAGGACCACGGATTCACGAGACCGCCCTCGAGGCGGAGCAGGCTGAGTCCGCCGGTGAAGCAGACGAGGGCCAGAGAGATCAGCACGAGGCCGACCGTGTCGAAGATCCCGCCGCTGGGCTCGGGCGACTCCTTGACTCCGAACAGGATCACGAAGAAGCACACGATGATGAGCACGGCCGGAACCAGGAGGACGACCGTGAGCGGCAGAACGTCGATCAGTGCGCCGCCGACGAGAGCGCCGATGATCGCACCGCCTTCGAGGGCGGCGACCAGGAGACCGGCCGCCTTGGCCGTGATCGAGGAGCGTCCTTCCATGCGGCGCGACCGCGACCAGATCAGGGCGATCTCGAGCGGGAGCCAGACGACGTAGAAACCCATGAGCGCCCAGGCCGCGAGGAACACGCCGAAGGAGTCCGTGAACGGCAGCACCAGGGCCGCCGCCGCGGTGACGGCGGTGGAGATCAGCAGCATCCGCTTATGGCCGACCATGTCGCCGAGCTTCGCGAACGCCGGGACGACCAGCGCCGACAGCATGAGCTGCGCACCCTCGAGCCAGTTGACGTCGGCGTCGTGGATGCCGAGGTGGCGGGCGATATCGCTGAGCATGGGCGTGTAATAGCCCTGCAGCACGCCGCTCGTGAACTCCACGAACGCGAGGAAGCCGACGACGACGGCGAGGGTGCCCAGAGTGCGGGTGCGCGTCATCGCGTCTCCTGCTTCTTGTTCGGGTACTCCCGCTCGAGGCGGGAGGAGGGTGAGATCACCCTAGCCGTTCGAGAAGCGCGCGATGGAATCGCTCTCCGCGCTCCAGCGCGGCGATCTCGACGCTCTCGTCGACGCCGTGGATCGAGGCGCGCTGCGCGTTCGACATGTCCAACGGAGCGAAGCGGTAGACCGCCGGCGAGAAGCGGTGGAAGTGCCGGGAGTCGGTGGCGGCCATCATCACGTACGGCACCGCCGGAACCCCGGGATGCGAGACCTCGAGCGCGGCCGCGAGCAGCGCGAACTGCGCGTTGTCGGTGGGCGATTCCGGCGAGGGCTCACTGGCCTCGACCACCTCGACGGACACGAGCGGATCGCGGATGCGGCGGCGCACCCGGTACACGGTCTGCTGCGTCGTCTCCCCCAGCGCGATGCGGAGGTTGACGGTCGCGGAGGCCTGGGAGGGCAGCACATTCGCGGCCGTCCCGCCGGACTGCATCGTCGGGGCGACCGTGGTGCGCACGAGCGCCGCCGGTTCACCGCCGAGCGCCGCGAACACCTGACCGGTGACGAGCGGCGCCGCTCCGAGGAACCGCAGCAGGTGGCGGGCCGGCCCCGGCGTCTGCGCCGCCAGCTGCGACAGCATCCGCAGGACCGCTTTCGAGGCGCGAGGGCGGAAGGTGGCGGGTCCGAGACGGTCGACGGCCCTCCCGATGCGTCGCACAGCGGTGCGCGACGGCGGAGCCGAGGCATGACCGCCCTCGCCGCGCGCCGACACCCGGAGCGTCATCACGCCCTTCTCGCCGACGCCGATCATCGCCGCCCGCCCGGGGACGAACGGCAGGGGCGCGTCGACGACGGCACCGCCCTCGTCGACCACGAGCCAGGGCACGACGCCGCGTTCACGCAGCACTCGCGCGATCTCCTCGGCTGCCTTTCCATACGTCTCCTCGTTGCCGCCGAACGAGAGGTACACATCGCGGGACGGGGCGAACCCGTCGGCGAGCAGATTCTCGACCGCTTCGAGCACGACGATGAGCGGACCCTTGTCGTCCAAGGCGCCGCGGCCGAACACCGAACCGTCGGCGATCACGCCGTCGAAGGGCGGATGGGTCCAGGGGTCGCTCTCATCGACCGGGACGACGTCGTAGTGCGCCATCAGCACCACCGGTCCGCCCGATGCCGCGCCCGTGCCCTGCCAGTGGAACAGCAGACCGAAGTCGGTGTGCCGTTCGAGGCGCAGGTGCTCGTGCGTCAGGGGATAAAGCTCGGCGATCAGTGCGACGAACTCCTCGAACGGTGCCGCGCCGCGCTCATCGAGCTCAGCCGAGACCGTCGGGATGCGGATCATCTGCGAAAGCCGCTCGGCGATTCCGGGGCGCACGGTCGATGTGGTCACAGTCGCCATCGTACCGAGCGCCCCGGCTCCGCCCGCATCCGCCCGCATCGCCGCATCCGCCCGGACGCAGCGCCGCCGGGCGGTGCTTACGCGTAGTGCCAGAGCACCGTCATGCGCGCCGGACGCGACTCGTCCCACGGAAGCACGTGCCAGATCTCCCGTGGCGGGCCCACCCTGGTGGCCTTCTGCTCGTCGATCCACTCGCAACCGCGGTCGTAGGCGGCGAGGATCGCGGGGAACTCCGTGTCGTCTCCCTCGACCGTGACGACGACGGCCGCACCGCCGCTGAGGCGATGGCTCCGGATTCCCTCCGGGGTGTCCCGGATGACGCGGTCGACCGGAAGGCACACCTCGATGGGACCGTCGCTGTCGGCGGTGATCGGGGCATGGAAGATCCCGAACGCGTCGGAGGGGACGGTGAGATCGCGCTCGGCCGCCAGCGCGCTCAATCGCTCGTGCGCCTCGCGGATGCGTTCGTCGAGCTCGCCGACGTAGGTCGTGACGAGCAGACTGAGCACCGCCTGCTCGGGGCGGATGTCGGTCGTGAGGGACTTCGTGTTCATCGGTGATCCTCTGAAATGGCCACGCGCCTGGTCGAGGAGCGTGGCGGTCGAGGCTGCGGACGTCCGCACCTGATCCCGGAATGCATCCAGAGCCGCGATCGCGTCGCCGTCAGGCAGCGCAAGCACCTCCTGGATCGCATCGAGGCTCATACCCGCCGTCCGCAGCAGGGAGATGAGCCGCCCCGTCCTCGCCTGCTCGATCCGATAGAAGCGGTACCCGTTGTCCGGGTCCACCGCATGCGGCACCAGGAGTCCGCGCTTCTCGTAGAGGCGCAGGGCCTTCGGCGAGAGCAGGGCGGCCTCGGAGAAGGGACCGATGCTGAGGAGGTCGATGGAGTGGCTCACAGGATTCACGATGCTCTCTGCCCTCGGGACAAGGTCAAGCGGTCGCCCGCTCTGAGGAATCGTAGCGAGCAGTTTCTGCGGACGTCTCACATTTCGAGCACCTGTCCGGTCAGCCATGGAGAAGGATGTACCGAGAAGAACAAGGAGCAGTCATGAGAATCGCTGTCGCAGGAGGAACCGGGACGGTCGGTCGTCACACCGTGGAGGCGGTGCGCGCCGCCGGGCATGAGGCGATCGTGCTCAGCCGGTCACGGGGAGTCGACCTGGTGACCGGGCAAGGCCTGGATGCCGCTCTCGCGGGCGCCGACACGGTGATCGACGTCGCGAGCATCCAGACGCTCAAGGCGAGCGCGGCGATCGAGTTCTTCACCGCCGCGACCGGGAACCTGCTGTCGGCGGCCGCGGACGCCGGAATCCGCCACATCCTGCTGCTGTCGATCGTCGGGATCGATCGCATCCCGTACGACTACTACGCGGGAAAGGTCGCGCAGGAGAAGGTCGTCGAGGCCTCGCGCGTGCCGTGGACGATCCTCCGCGCGACGCAGTTCCATGAGTTCGCGGGTCAGATGTTCGAGCGCGCGAAGGTGGGCCCGCTGCACCTCGCTCCGAACGCGCGGACGCAGCCGGTGGCTGCCGCCGAAGTGGGCGCACGCCTCGCCGCGCTCGCTGCCGGGTCGCCGCAGGGTCGCGTGCGCGACTTCGCAGGCCCGCGCGAGGAGAGCCTGTCCGACATGATTCGCGCCTTCGCCCGCCGCGAGGGATATCGCGGTTGGATTCCGGCCCTGAACGTGCCGGGGCCCCAGATGGCGGGGATGCGCGCGGGACATGCTCTGCCCGGCCCCGATGCGGACCTGGGTGTCCAGACGTTCGACGAGTGGCTCGCGTCCTAGCTCGGGGAACAGCCCGGCGCGGTCTTCGGTTGCACGAGGGAGAAGCATCGCGGATCCGAGGAGGTGGGGATGGAGCTGACCCTGGTGTCATCGTCGTTCTGCGGCGCCTGCGCACGGACCCGGTCCGTGTTGGCTGACGCCGCTCGATTCCTGCCGGATGCGACGGTGACCGAGATCGATGTCGCGCAGGATCCCGATGCCGCAGAAGCACTCGACATCGACGTCACGCCGACCGTGATAATCCGCGATTCCTCAGGAGTCGAGGTGTTCCGCGCCACGGGCGTACCCACCGTTCCGCAGGTGCTCACCGCGGCGGTCAAGGCGCTGCCGGCCTGAGCGCGGGCGACCTCGTCGGACCTCTTGCGGAGGCAAGACACGCGGCGCAGACTGAGCGTCAGCGGTGCCGCCATCCCACCTCTCACCTCCTGGAGTCCGCATGCCTGCTCTCAACCCGTATCTCTCGTTCCGCACCGAAGCCCGCGAGGCGATGGAGTTCTATCAAAGCGTGCTCGGTGGTGAGCTGGTGATCAACACCTTCGGAGAGTTCCCCGACATGGCGCAGGATCCGAGCCAGAAGGACCTCGTGATGCACGCACAGATCGATGCTCCCGGGGGCCTCGTCCTCATGGCGTCGGACTCTCCCGACGGCATGCCCTACGAGAAGCCGCAGGGGTTCTCGGTGTCACTGAGCGGCAATTCGCAGGACGCCACGCGGGCGGTCTGGGAGAAGCTCGCCGACGGGGCGACGATCACGATGCCGCTGGATGTGCCGCCGTGGGGCGGGCTCTTCGGGATGCTGGTCGACCGCTTCGGCATCCCCTGGATGCTGCACGGCGACCCCGAGGAGTGAGCACCGCGAGGATCAGTGCAGCGCGTTCGTCTCGATGAAGGCGCGGAGAGCCTGCTCGTCGTCACCCATCTCGGTCACGTGCTGGGGCGCGTCGAGCATCTGCTGCAACTCCGGCGCGTAACCGAGCTCGACACCGATGGCCTCGTGGATCGTCTCCGCGAACTTCTCCGGCTTGGCCGTCTCGAGCACGAGCATCGGAACACCCGGCTCGACGAATTCGCGCGCGACCTTGACACCGTCGGCCGTGTGCGGGTCGATGACCTCACCGGTCGTCTCGTACACCGAGCGGATCGTCGCCAGCCTGTCCTCGTGCGTCGAGGTGCCGCTGACGATGCCGAACTCCTCGAGGAAGCGCTCCTGATCGGCCGAGAAGTCGAAGTACCCCTGGGCCTCGAGGTCGTCCCAGGCCCCCACGACGCGGGCAGGGTCACGGCCGACGAGCTCGAAGATGAACCGCTCGAGGTTCGACGCCTTGGAGATGTCCATCGAGGGGCTCGAGGTCGCGAGCGTCTGGGCGGCGCTGCGCGGGCGGTAGACGCCGGAGCGGAAGAACTCGTCGAGGACGTTGTTCTCGTTCGCGGCGAGCACGAGGCGACGGATCGGGAGACCCATCTGCTTGGCGAAGAAGCCGGACAGGATGTTGCCGAAGTTTCCGGAGGGCACCGTGAAGGACAGCTCGGTCCAACCGCCGGCATCCGTCGCCCGCAACCACGCCCAGAAGTAGTAGACGGTCTGCGCCGTGATGCGCGCCAGGTTGATCGAGTTCACCGCGCCCAGGTGCTGCGCGCGCTTGAAGTCGAGATCGCCGGCGAGCTTCTTCACGAGGTTCTGGCAGTCGTCGAAGACACCCTCGACCGCGATGTTGTGCACGTTCGCGTCGTCGAGCGAGAACATCTGCGCCCGCTGGAATGCGCTCATGCGGCCCTGCGGCGACAGCATGAACACCGCGACGCGCTCCTTACCGCGAAGGGCGTGCTCGGCCGCCGAGCCCGTGTCGCCCGAGGTGGCACCGAGGATGTTGAGCACCGCGTCATTCCGCTCCAGCGTGTACTCGAGCACCTGGCCGAGGAACTGCATCGCCATGTCCTTGAAGGCGAGCGTCGGGCCCTCGGAGAGTCCGACGAGCGTCAGCTCGTCGTCGATGGCACGCAGAGGCACGACACCGTCGGGGAAGTCGGCGTATGCCGCGTCGGTCATCCGGGCCAGATCAGCGCGCGGGATGTCGGTCGCGAAGAGTCCGAGCACCTCGGTCGCCAGCTGCGGGTAGGTCAGTGCCCGCCAGCGTTCGAGCGTCTCGCCGTCGACGGTCGGCATGACCTCGGGTACCGCCAGTCCGCCGTCGGGCGCGAGGCCCTCCAACAGCGTCTCGCTGAACGACTGCGGCTGCATGCCGCCGCGGGTGGAGATGAACTGCACGTTGGCTCCTCGGCTCGGGACTCGGCACGTCCATTCTCGCAGGGTGTTCGTCGGTGAGATGACGGGATGACGGATGCCGCAGCGCCGGCTCAGAACAGCGAGGTCGGCAGAGCTCCCTCATGCTCCAACAGCCAGCGCTTGGTCTCGAGGCCCTGGCCCGCATCGCCGCCGGAGTATCCGCCGAGGCCGTCGCCGGCCACCACCCGATGACAGGGCACGATCAGGGGGACGGGGTTCGCACCCATGATCGAACCGATCCCCCGGGCGGGGACGTCGGTGCCGCTGCGCGCGGCGAGGCCGCCGTACGTGATCGTCTCTCCGTGCCCGACCGTCTCGTGGAGGGCCGTGAGGACGGCTCGCGTCGCCACGGTCTGCACGCCGAGATCAACCGGAACGTCGAAGCGGCGCAGCTCGCCCGCGAAGTAGGCGGCCAGCTGCGCGAGTGCCTCGGCGAGCAGCGGATCAGCAGTCGGGCTGGCCGGGAGTGCGCTGCCCTCAGGCGGAGTGGACCGCCACGTGACGCGGGTGATCGCCACGCTGTCGCTGACCACCCCGATCACCCCGACCGGGGTCGCGAGCGTGGCGAAGGCGGACATGCGTCGAGGCTACCGCCCGCTTCAGACAGACGGATCGACGGCCCGGGACACAGCGGTGTCGCAGACCGGGGTGGTGTCGTCGACTGTTCAGGACGACCCTGGACTCAGGGATTCGGCACACGCCGTCCGATGACCACGACGACAAGGAGCACCCATGAGCATGACCAGCGCGGCACTCGACCTGCCCGACGTGCGTCTCCACTTCGAACTCCGCGGCGAGGGACCGCTGATGGTCCTGATCGGTGCCCCGATGGACGCCGATGCCTTCGCCCCGTTCGCGGACGAGCTCGCCACCGACCACACGGTGCTGACGACCGACCCGCGCGGCATCAAGCGGAGCATCCTGAACGACCCGTCCCAGGGCTCGCCTCTGGAGCGCCGGGCCGCCGACCTCGCGGCACTGATCGAGCACGTCGACCTCGGCCCCGCGATCGTCTTCGGCTCGAGCGGCGGCGCCGTGACCAGCCTGGCGCTGGCGCAGGCCCGCCCCGACCTGGCTCCCACGGTCGTCGCCCACGAGCCACCTCTGCTCGAGCTGCTCCCCGACCGCGTCGAGCAGCGGCGGATCACCGATGAGCTCACGACGGCAGCGCTCTCAGGCGACCGCATCGGCGCCTGGCGTCTGTTCTTCGCCCAGGCGAACATCCCGATGCCCGAAGAGGCACTGGTGCAGTGGTTCGGCGGTGAGGTCGATCCGCAGCACCACGCCGACGAGCAGTTCTGGTTCCGATACGAGCTGCCGGCGAGCGTGCGCTGGCTGCCTGATATCGAAGCGCTGCGCGCACGCGCGGACCACCTGGTTCTCGGCATCGGCGAGGAGTCGGTCGGTCAGCTGTGCGAGCGCACCACGACCGCGCTCGGCGCACAGCTCGGCATCGCGCCGACGCGTTTCCCCGGCGATCACACCGGGTTCGTCGATCACACCGCGGAGTTCGCGGTCCGGTTGCGGGAGGTGCTCGCGGCGCTCTGAGCGTGTCGACGCCACGACGGGACCGTCGAGCAGATCGCGTGCTCGACGGACCCCTGCGTCATCGCTGCGAGACCTGATCCCAGAGCGCGGCCCAGTGCTCCGGACGCAGGTCGCGGGGAAGACGCCGGTCGTCGGCACCCGCCGCCGTGACGGAACGTCGGGCACGGGACATCGGTACACGTGCCGCCGTGGCCACCACCGCAACGAGGTTCGATCCCCGTCCCGTGAACATGGCCCGCACGAACGCCTCGTACTCCCCGCGGTCGGATGCCGGGACGAGCGGTGAGCCGCGACGGGTGATGGCCAGCACCCCACCGTCGACGCTCGGCTGCGGTGAGAACCCCCAGGCCGGGACGCGGCCCTCCAGAGAGAATTCGAACCACGGCGCGGACTGCGCGGTCATCATCGTGCCGCCGCCGACGCCGGCGCGCTTGCGCGCCACCTCCCACTGCGTCAGCAGGACCGCCTGACGCCACCGACCGCTCGACAGAAGTCGCCGGAGGATGGGCGTCGTCACATGGAACGGGATGTTGCCGACGACGACCTCCGCGTCGAGCGGATGGCGCGTCGCATCCGCGATCTCGATGCGCACGTCGGGCAGCGCCATTCGCAGGCGATGCACCCGATGCTCGTCGATGTCGATCGCCGCGAGGGGTCGCCCCAGCCTCGCGAGCGAGCGGGTGAGTGCGCCGTCACCGCACCCGAGCTCGAGGATCGAGCCCGAGGTGCGTCCGACGAGGTCGGTGATGCGGGCGAGGGTCGGACGATGGGTGAGGAAGTTCTGGCCGAGTTCGTGGCGGCCGCCATGGATTGAACGAGGCATGAGTGCGCTCCAGAAGAAGAATCGGAGCACCTCGAAGGAGGGGAGGACGCGAAGAGGCGTCAGTGAGGGCTGCCCGTCCCGAGGTGCGATGACATCTCGGTGGACGGCGCGCAGATGCGTGCGGAGAGCGAGCGCGCCGTCAGGCGCGGCGGTCGCGGATCACGAAGTTGCGCCCCATCATGGGCGCTGCGCATATGGTTCCCATGCCTGCCAGCATAACGGCAGTCAGATCCAGCCGCGCTCCTCGGCGATGAGCACGGCCTGTTGACGGGTGCCGACAGAGAGCTTCCCGAGGATCACCGAGATGTGGTTGCGCACGGTGCCGGGCGCGAGGGAGAGGGCCCGCGCGATCTGTCCGGTCGTCTCGCCGCGGCGACCGGCCCGCAGCACGTCGAGCTCCCGGTCCGTGAGCGGGGAGCGCTCGTCGCTCAGAGCGTCGGCGGCGATCTCGGGGTCCACATAGCGAGCACCCGCGGCGACCCGGCGGATGACCGCGGCGACCTCGTCGGCACCCCGGGACTTCGGCAGGAAGCCGGAGACGCCGGACGCGAGAGCGCGACGGAGCACGCCCGGTCGCGCATGGCGGGTGACGACCACGCAGCGCGTCGCGATCGCCCTGTTCAGCTTCTCGGCGACCTGCACGCCATCGAGTCCCGGCATCTCGAGGTCCAGCAGGCACACGTCCGGCTGCAGGCGCAGGGCTTCGGCGACGGCCTGCTCGCCGTCGGCGCATTCGGCAACCACCTCGATGTCCGGCTCCAGGCGCAGCAGCGCCGCGAGAGCGGAGCGGATCATCGCCTCGTCGTCAGCGAGCAGCACGCGGATCATCGAGCACCCTCACCCTGCGTCGGCACCGTCACGACGACCACGAACTCGTCGCCGTCGCGTCGCACCTCGAGGGAGCCGTGCGCCTCCTCGATCCGGCGGCGCACGCCCTCCAGACCCGAGCCGTCGTGCTCGACCTCGACGCCCGCGATCACATCGTTCGCGATCTCGTACCGCCACGCGTCCGCGGTTCTGCGGAGCGCCAGCCGTGCCCGCGCTCCCCCGCCGTGCCGCAGCACATTCGTCGTCGTCTCCCTGATCACGGGACCCAGCGCGGATGCCGGAGCGGAATCGGCATCCGCGTCGATGGAGGATTCCACCTCGAGTCCGGCCGCAGTGAGAAGGTCACGGGCGTTGGCGAGCTCATCCCCCAGCGGCACCGAGCGGAAGCGGGTCGCGAGGTCCCTGGTCCCCTGGCGTGCCTCGTCGACGCTGACCCGCGCGGCACGGAGCTGCTCCATTCCCGCGTCGGGGTCGGTCGGCAGCAGACGCTCCGCGAGTTCCAACTGCAGCGCGATCACCTGCAGGTGGTGGCCCTGCAGGTCGTGCACATCGGTGGCGACCCGTAACCGCTCCTGCGTGGCGGCGAGCTTCGCCTCGGAGGCGCGGGCGCGGTCGAGCGTGATCAGCACGTCCCACCACCACAGCGAGCTGACCAGCATCACCGGGAAGAAGACGGTGTACACGGCGGGGATCAGGAACGGGTTGCCGTCGGCGACGTCGAGAGCGGAATCCGCGATGCCGAGGAGGATGAGCGCGATCGTCGCCGTGATCACCACCTTGTACCGCACCCCGCGCGGCCAGTTCAGCAGCACGAGCGTCAGCACGAGGGGCATCACCGCGAGCTGCCAGCTGCCGACCACGACACCGGCGACAGCTCCGTAGACGACGGCGACGACCAACGGCAGCGCCAGACGCATCCAGCGCACGCCCGGTTCGGCGTCCAGCCGGTGCCGATAATCGAGCAGCAACGGGATCGTGGACGCGCACCAGAGGATGCCGCCGACGCCGACGACCAGGCCGACGAACCCCTCGAAGTCGTCAGCGAGAGACGTGAGCGTCCACGACGCGATCAGGGCGAGCTCGAACGCGATCACGGCGCTCACCGTGTACCACCACGTGGCCGTGACCCCGCGGGACAGCTGTCGCGCCCCCGGACTCGGCTCGACGGGGGCGAGGGGCTCGACCTGGCTGCTCACGCTCCCCACGATACGGCCGTGACAGTTGTCACGGCTGTCTCGTGCGATCCACCCGGGAAGCGGTGACGGCTCGACACTGCCGCAGTGCCCGCCCTTCGAGTGGACTGGAGTCATCGCGGCGGAGACTCCGTTCGCACCGACATCCAGGAGCACCCCATGAACCTCATCGAGACGTTCCAGAACCTGGTCGCCCAGGTTCCCGAGCTCGTGCAGCCCCTCATCGTCGCCCTCGCCGGCGCTATCCCCTTCATCGAGGGCGAGGGGGCGGTGAGCATCGGCATCATCGGCGGCATCCCACCCGTAGTCGCCGCGATCGCCGCAATGGTCGGCAACTTCCTCTGCGTGGTGGTCGTGGTGCTGGTGAGTTCGGGGGCCCGACAGGCCGTCGTGAACCGCTCGCGGGCCAAGGCAGTCGCCCTCGCCGGTGGCGGCACGACGGAGGAGGCGGCAGCGGGCACGGCGGACACCGCGCACGGCACCCCGCGTCGCGAGAAGTTCCAGCGCGCGTTCGAGCGCTACGGCGTCCCCGGAGTCAGCCTGCTCGGCCCCCTCCTGCTGCCGACGCAGTTCACGGCGACGATGCTCGCCGCCTCCGGCATCGGCAAGGCCCGCATCCTGTTCTGGCAGGCACTGGCGATCATCGGCTGGACGACCATCTTCGCCGTCATCGTCGGCAGCGCGGTGTACGCGATCCGCTGAGCAAGTGAGGGTGCGGGGGCGTGACATCTCGTCGCGCCCCGCATCCTTGAATTCAGCCTGTTCTGAATTCATCATTTTCTGTACAGTGGTCACGTGACCACCGCCCTCGCCTCCTCCCCCACGCACACGGCCGCCGTCGCTCGCCTCGGGCACGCGCTCTCCGACCCCACACGCGCCGGCGTCCTGCTCGCCCTGCGGGAGGGCGCCGCCTATCCCGCCGACCTCGCCGAAGCGCTCGGCGTCTCGCGCCAGGCCATGTCGAACCATCTCGCGTGCCTCCGTGGATGCGGCCTCGTCGAGAGCGTGCCGGACGGCCGCCGCAGCAGCTATCGCCTGGCAGACCGGCACCTCGCACCCGCGCTCGACATGCTCATGCGGGTGACGCTCCTCGTGGAACCGGACTGCTGCTCCGGCGAAGGCTGCACCTGCTGATGACCGCCACGCTCGCCCTCACCCGCCGCGAGACCCTGCATCGCCGCATCCGCCTCATCGTCGGCATCACGATCACCTACAACCTGATCGAGGCGGTCGTCGCAATCGCCGCCGGATCCGTCGCCTCCTCCGCCGCGCTCATCGGGTTCGGCCTGGACTCCACGATCGAGGTCCTCTCTGCGGGGGCGGTCGCCTGGCAGTTCACCCGCCGTGATCCGGAACGCTGGGAGAAGCCGACCCTGCGTGTCATCGCGGTCGCGTTCTTCGCCCTCGCGGCCTACGTCACCGCGACCTCGGTGGCAGCGCTGGTCACCGCCGAGCGCCCGGAGCACAGCACCGTCGGCATCGTGCTGACCGCCGTCAGCGTCGCCGTCATGCCGTTCCTGTCATTCGCCGAACGCCGTGCAGGTCGCGAGCTCGGCTCCGCCACCGCCGTCGCGGACTCGAAGCAGACGCTCATCTGCACCTACCTCTCGGCCGCGGTGCTGATCGGACTGGTTGCGAACTCCCTGCTCGGGTGGTGGTGGGCGGATGCCGTCGCCGGACTGGTCATCGCGGCCTTCGCCGTGCGTGAGGGCATCGAGGCGTGGAAGGGCGACGCCTGCGCGACGTCGGTCGGCATGCTCCTCGAAGACGAAGACGACGAGCACCACGACCACGACCACTGAGGCGCGAGACATCCGCGCGGCCTAGGTTGGGAGGATGGATGCCGCCCCACCTCCCGCCCGCGATCTGCTCGGGCGCAGCATGCTCGTGACCGGAGCGAACGCGGGCATCGGGTACTGGTGCGCGGAGCAGCTCGCCGCACGGGGTGCGCGGGTCCTGCTCGGATGCCGTTCCGCCGAACGCGCGGCGACAGCGGTGACGGCGATCCGCGCGCAGGTGCCGGACGCCGACCTCCGGGTGTTGCCGCTCGACCTCGGCTCCCTCGACAGCGTGGCCGAAGCGTCAGCCGACGTCGGCGAACGGATTGACGCGGTCATCTGCAACGCCGGAGTCAAGGCTGCCGACCGCTCGGCGCGCACGAGCGACGGTTTCGACCTCATGGTCGGCACGAACTTCCTCGGCCACTTCGCCCTCGTGGCGCAGCTCGAGCCGGCCCTCGCGCCGGACGCCCGCGTCATCGCCGTCGGTTCTATCGCGCACCGCTTCGCGACCCTCGACCCGGCGACCCTCGACGCCCCGTGGACCGGCTCCTCACTCCGGCAGTACGGGCGATCGAAGGCGGCGCTGATGTCGTTCGCCTTCGAGCTGTCCCGCCGCTGGTCGGGTTCCTCCCGAATGGCTGTCTGCGCACACCCGGGCTATGCGGTCGACCCGCTCACACCACCGCGTCCGGGTCTCGCCGAAGTCTCGGGCTTCGTCCGCGCACTGTCCGGGCCGAGTCGCGCGCTCGTGCAGGGCAAGGACGGCGGCGCGCTGCCGATCGTGCATGCGGCCACGGCCGCAGAAGTCGTCAGCGGCGACTACTGGGGGCCGGGCGGTCTGCTCGAGTTCCGCGGAGCACCGGCGCGAGTGGCTGCCTCAGACGACGTGCGTTCCACGGCGATCGGGACGGCGCTGTGGGCAGCGGCGGAGAGCATCACCGGGGTGCGCTTCCCGGCCTGACCCCCCTCCGAATGTCCGATGCCCGGGGCAGGATGCAGGCATGATCACGTTGCTGTCGGCTCCGTCCAACCTCGGCCTGCGTCCGCCCGAGCCGGGCAGCGTCCCCGGTGCAGCGAAGGCACCGGAGGCTCTGCGCGAGGCCGGCCTGTTCGCACGGTTCGCCGAGCTCGGGGCGACCGACTCCGGCGTCGTCCTGGCTGGCCGCTACGTCGACGACGATGCCACGAGACCTCCGGAGCACGTGCGCAATGAGAGCGCCACGATCGACCATTCGCGGCGTCTCGCCGCACGCATCGGCGCGGCACTCGACCGAGGCGAGGCTCCGCTCGTGATCGGCGGCGACTGCGCGATCCTGCTCGGTGCCGGTCTCGCGACCGTGCGCCGTGGCGGCATCGGACTGGTGCACGTCGATGGCCACACCGACTTCCGCCATCCGGGCAACAGCGACGAATGCGCGAGCCTGGCCGGAGAGGCTCTCGCCGCGGCGATCGGCAGACACTGGCCCGCCGTCGCCGACATCGACGGGCTGGGTCCGTCCTTCGCGACCGCGCGCACCGCGCACATCGGCCACCGCGACGATGACGAAGATCTGCCGGAGGTTCGCGGCATCCTGGGCGGTGTCTTCTCTTCCGCCGACGTGCTCTCCCTCGGCGCCGCCCATGTCGGCGCGAAGGCCGCCGCCGTCGCGGGCTCCGCGTATTGGCTCCAGGTCGACGTCGATGTCCTCGATGCCGCGATCATGCCCGCCGTCGACAGCCCCGACCCCGGCGGGATCGGGGCTGTCGAGCTCACGGGTCTACTGCGCGAACTCGCGCCAGGCGCGGTCGGCGCGTCGATCACGGTGTTCGACCCCGACCTCGATCCCGACGGACGCTATGCCCGCCTGCTGGTCGAGGTCCTCACCGAAGGCCTCAGCGAACTCGGCAGCCGCGTGCAGCAACCCTGAAGCCCGTCGATCGGGCGGTCAGACCTGCGGCTCCACGACCTGTTCGAGCGTGACCCGCACTCGCGAGATCCGACGTCGGTCGAGCTCCGCCACCTGAATCGTGGCCCCGGGCACCTCGACCGTGTCGCCGACGACGGCGAGTCGGCCCAGCTGCTCCGTCACGAATCCGGCGATGGTGTCGGACGAGCCGCGCGGCATCGCGAGCCCCGTCGCCTCCTCGAAGTCCTGCAGGTTGAGTCGCCCGTCGAGTCCGTCGTCGGCGGAGATGAACACCTCGGCGTCGTACTCGTCGAAGATCTCGCCGACCACCTCCTCCACGAGGTCTTCGAGGGTGACGAGGCCATCGGTGCCGCCGTACTCGTCGACGACGACCGCGATGTGGTGCCCTTCCGCGCGCATGCGCGTCAGCGTCGGCAGCACCCGTGCGGACGAGGGGATGTACGGGATCTCGCGCATGAGCGCGCGCAGCGGACGCGTCGGATCATCGGACACCGCCTCGAACAGATCGCGCACGTGCACGAACCCGGTGATGTCGTCGATCGAGGTCTCCGAGACGGGATAGCGCGAGAACGGAAGGTCTCGCACCTGCGCCATCACCTCGCCGACGCTCGCGGCCTCGTCGAGGGCGACGACCTCCGGCCGCGGGCGCATGACCTCGCTGACCTGCCGCCCCCGCAGGGAGAGCACGTCGTCGAGGATGCGTCGCTCGTCATCCGGCAGCCCCTGATGGCTGGCCACGATGTCGCGCACCTCCTCATCGGTCATCTCGTCGCTCGTCTTGTGCGGGTCTCCGCCGAGCAGCCGGACGAGGGCGTTCGTCGACACCGAGAGCAGCCAGATCACCGGACGCATGACCGTGGCGAAGCCGTTGAGAGCGGGCGCGACCGCGTAGGCGAACTGCGCGTTGCGCTGGATCGCGAGGCGCTTGGGCACGAGCTCTCCGAGCACGAGCGACACGTAGGCGATCACGAGCGTGAGCACGAGTGTCGCGACCGTGAGCGCGAGAGCGGGGGCGAGACCCCACGACTCGAGCACGGGCGCCAGTGACGGGGCGATCGATGTCGCACCGTACGCGGCCGAGGCGAACCCGGCGACGGTCACACCGATCTGCACGGCCGAGAGGAAGGTGTTGGGGTTGCGGGCGAGGGCCGCGACCTTGGCCCCACGGCGCCCGCGTTGACCTATCGCGTTGATCTGGCTCTCGCGCAGCGTTACCAGCGCCATCTCCGTCGCAGCGAAGACACCGCCGATCAGCACGAACGCGAAGACGAGGGCGATGTTCCAGAGCAGGTCGCCCATCAGCGGGCCGCCTCGTCTGTGGTGGGGTGAGCGCCCGGGATGAACCGGGCGCTCGTACTGTCAGAGTCCGAAGAGTCAGAACAGCGCTGCGCGCTCAAGAGTGCTCCTTCTGCGTGATGGTGGGGGTGGTGTCGGTGGAAGCGGTGACGGCGTCCGGGGCACGGCGGGTCTTGATGAGACTCGCCGTCGTGGCCACCGCGATGGTCGCGCCGATGAACAGCAGCGAGAACCAGATCGGGATCTCGGGCGCCCACTCGACGCCCTGACCGCCGTTGATGAACGGCAGCTCGTTGACGTGCAACGCGTGCAGGACGAGCTTGACGCCGATGAACCCGAGGATGACCGCGAGTCCCTGGGCCAGGTAGACGAGCCGCTCGAGCAGTCCTCCGATGAGGAAGTAGAGCTGTCGGAGTCCCATGAGCGCGAAGGCGTTGGCGGTGAAGACGATGTAGGCCTGGTCGGTGAGACCGTAGATCGCGGGGATCGAGTCGACGGCGAACACCAGGTCGATGAACCCGATCGCGATGATCGTGAGCAGCATCGGCGTGACGAAGCGCTTGCCGTTCTTGACGACCGTCAGCTTGTCACCGTTGTACTCCTCACTGACGGGCAGGTGCCGACGCACGAACGTCATGAAGCGCCCGTTCGCCGGGTTGCTCTCATGGTTGCTGAACGCCTGACGGTAGGCGAGCACGAGGAGCAGCGCACCGAACAGGTAGAAGATCCAGGAGAAGTTCTCGATGAGCGTCGCGCCGACGGCGATGAAGATGCCACGGAGGATCAGCGCGATCACGATGCCGATCATCAGCACCTTCTGCTGATAGATCTTCGGAACCGCGAAGCCGGTCATCAGGATGAGGAACACGAAGAGGTTGTCGATCGACAGCGCCTTCTCGGTGAGGTAGCCGGCGAAGTACTCACCGCCGAACGTCCACCCGGAGAAGACGCCGATCCCGACGCCGAACAACAGCGCGAGGCTGATGTAGAAGATCGACCAGCGCGCCGACTCCGCGATCGTCGGCGCATGCGGCGTGCGCACGTGCGCGAAGAACTCGTAGACGAAGAAGGCGATCGTGACCGCGATCGTGATGATCCAGATCAGGGGGGTGATATCCAAACGGGGACTCCAGACTCGGGGCGCGAAAGCACCGCCAAAGTCTTCTCCATTCCTGAACAGGAACCGGTGGCCCGGGATGCGACGTGCATCCGTAATGACGACCCGACCGTATCGGAGTACTCCCCTTGGGATCTCCAGGCTAGAAGACGACCCTTTGCAGTTCCTGTGGGTTCGCCTGGAATGCCGGCGACGGTGGGATCAGTCCTCGTCGACGATGTCCACACCCGCAGCTTCGGCACGGTCGATCGTCGCGGGGAGCACGTCGTCGAAGAGCGTGACGAGCACTGCTCGGGTCTGGACCGCATCGCGCGCGTTGATCGCTTCGCGGATCGCGACCGCGAAAGCCTCGATCTTGTCCCACTCGAAGGCGTCCCGCGAGTGCTCGCCGAAGCGCCGGATCTGCGGCCCGAGCCGTTCGATGATCACCGCGCGCGCCGCGTTGCCCTCGATGCGGGCGAACCCGGTGGCGATGGAGCGCAGAGCGACTCCGAAGCCCGCGACGTCGCGCGCTCTGACCGCCCTCGACATGTCGTCGGCGAGGTCGGTGAGGTAGACGATGTCGTCATCCTGGATCACGGGCATCACATGGCGCACGGAGCCGATCCAGATGTCGCCGAAGAGGTCGACGGCGTTGCGAACCCGATCGAGGTCGATCGGGGCCACCCGCGTGTAGCGGTTGCGCTGCATCTCGACCAGGCCGTGATCGGCCAACCGGTCGAGGGCGTGCCGGATCGGAGTCTTCGACGTGCCGAGCCGCTCGGCGAGCTCGTAGTCCCGCAGCCGCTCCCCCGGACGCAACTCACCGCTGATGATCGCATCCTGCAACCGGGCATATGCCTCGTCGCTCATGGACCTGCGCTCGAGGGGTCCGCCTGAGAGTGCCAATTTTCCTCCACTGAGCCTGCAGCGACGTAGAGCCTGAAGTTCTACCTACCATGCAATGTATCGCATTCCAGAGGCCGACGACCGTGGAAACCGCCGCGAGGGGCGTTCGTCATCTCAGAGCGCACGCAGGTTCGCGGCGTACCCTGCCCCCGAACCCACCAGCGAAGGCCGCTTCCGACGACGACCGGGAATCGCTGAGGCACGGGTCGCAGAACGCGCCGCCGCAGAGGTCGGCGTGGAGAAGAGGTCATCATGGACGGCATCCGTCCGACCATCCGCACGCGCCCGCCCGACAGCGCGCCACGCACGTCGAGCGCGTTCACCGAACTCGCGCAGCAGGTCCGTGGACGCGGACTGCTGCACCGTCGGTACGGCTACTACTGGACCAAGCTCATCGCCGCGCCGCTCCTCCTGGGCGTCTGCCTCCTCGCCTTCGTCTGGATCGGCGACACCTGGTGGCAGCTGTTCACGGCCGCCGTCCTCGCGATCGTGTTCACGCAGATCGCCTTCCTCGGGCACGACGCCGCGCATCGGCAGATCTTCGTGTCCGGACGCTGGAACGACTGGATCAGCCTGATCCTGGGCGATCTCCTCGTCGGCATGAGCTACGGGTGGTGGCAGCACAAGCACACCCGCCACCACGCGAACCCGAACAAGCTGGGGTCCGACCCCGACATCGAGCTCCCGGTCATCGCCGTCTCCCCCGAAGCCGCAGCGCGGCATCATGGACCGGTCATCACCTGGCTGCGCGGACACCAGGGAGTGCTGTTCTTCCCGATCCTGCTACTCGAGGGCCTGTCGCTGCACGCATCGAGC
Organism: Microbacterium sp. B19(2022); assembly: GCF_012030385.1. NCBI lineage: Bacteria > Bacillati > Actinomycetota > Actinomycetes > Micrococcales > Microbacteriaceae > Microbacterium > Microbacterium sp. B19(2022). The sequence continues at coordinate 102,157 of NZ_JAAUVO010000009.1, read as the reverse complement.
GTGCGGCGGATGTTCGCGCGCGGGCGACTGGAGCGGCGGTGGGCGGAGATCGCCTTCCTGAGCATCCGCATGATCGGCTACCTGGTGCTGGTCTTCCTCGTGCTCTCCCCCGGCATCGCGTTCGTCTTCCTCGCGGTGCAGCTCGGGCTGTTCGGCTTCTACATGGGCATCGCCTTCGCACCCAATCACAAGGGGATGCCGGTGGTGCCGAGGGAGATGACCCTCGACTTCCTCCGCCGGCAGGTGCTGATGAGTCGCAACGTCCGCGGCAACCGCTTCCTCGACATCGCGATGGGCGGTCTGAACTATCAGGTCGAACACCACCTGTTCCCGTCGATGCCGCGCCCGCACCTGCGGCGTGCCGCACCCCTCATCGCCGAGTACTGCCGGGACCACGGCGTGCCCTATACCCAGGTGGGTCTGTTCGCCTCGTACGCGATCGTGGTGCGCTACATCAACCGCGTCGGACTCGGCGAGCGCGACGTGTTCGCGTGCCCGCTCGTGGAGCAGCGCAGCTTCGGGGCGGCGGTCGGGGTGAGGTGACTTCGCGGGCCGCTTTTGTTATCAATATCAATACTGATACTATTGCGGCATGAGCACCACTTCCGCGCTCCTCCACCCCGTTCGACTGCGCATCGTTCAGACGCTGCTCGCGAAGGGGACCTCGACGACCCGCGATCTTCATGAACGGCTGGGCGACATCCCGATCGCGACGCTCTACCGTCACATCGCGTACCTCTCCGAGCGCGGATTGATCGAAGTCGACCACGAGCGGCAGGTTCGGGGGGCGAGCGAGAAGTCGTACCGAGTCACGGGAGAGCTGGCCAATCCCACGGCGGAAGAACTCGCCGCGTCGTCGTCGGAGGAACTGCTCGCCGCGTTCACGGTCTTCGTGTCGGGGACGATCCGGGACTTCGGGGACTATCTCGATGAGGGCGATTTCGATCTCGCCGAGGATCGCGTCAGCTTCGCGCAGGCCGAGTTCTGGGCGACCGATGCAGAGATGGATGCGTTCGCGGAGGGGCTCATGGCTGTTCTGCGACCGCTGCTCGCCAACGACCCCGCGAGGGGAAGGCGGCGTCGGGCGCTCACCACCGTGCTCATGCCCCGCCCCACAGACGAGACCCGGTGATACCCCGATGAACCTCGACCCCACGTCGTGGCTGCCGCTGCTGCCTGTCCTCGCCCTCCTGCTCACGCTCATGGGCTTCTGTCTGGTGGACATCATTCGCCGGCCCCGGGTTGCACATCTCCCCCGAGCTGCATGGGCGCTGATCGTGATCCTCGTGATCCCCCTCGGACCGATTCTGTATCTTCTGCTCGGCCGCAGGACCGACCGGCAGCTCGATGACACGGACCTGCGATGACCACCGACATCCCTGAACCCGCACTGGAAGTCAGCGGTCTCACGCGGATCTTTCCGAACGGCGCGGGGATCCACGACATCACCTTCACCGCTCGAGAGCGTTCGGTGACCGCCGTGATCGGGCCGAACGGCGCCGGCAAGACCGTCCTGTTCAGCGCGCTCGCCGGGCTGATCTCCATCGACTCCGGTCGCATCGAGCGTCCGTCACGGACTCGGGTGGCCTACTGCCCCGACGTGCCGCAGTTCGAACCGTGGCTGACCGCCCACGAAGTCGTCGAGACCTCGCTGGGCATCTCGGGTTCGACGAGCCGGATCACACCGAGCGAGGCGCTGGAACAGTGCGGTCTCGCGAAGGTCGCGAACCGCCGGGTCGCCGACTTCTCCCGTGGCATGCTCCAACGTCTCGGGATAGCCGCCGCGCTCGTCCTCAACCCCGAAGTGCTCATCCTCGACGAACCGAACAGCGCACTCGACCCTCTGGGCAGGGCCGACATCCGCGCTCTCATCCTCGAGCAGAAGCGGCATCGCTGCATCGTGCTGTCCAGCCACATGCTCAGCGAAGTCGAGCAGCTCGCAGACCACGTGGTCGTGATCGACGACGGCCGCGTGGTCGCGCAGGGCACGACAGCAGAGATCCTTCTCAACGGGCTCGAGCCCGTATGGAATGTGCGGTTCGCAACCAGCGGAGCCAGCGCCCATCCGGTGGCAGAGCCCCCGGTCGGAGTCCGGATCGCCTTTCCCTCCGAGTCCCTGTGCACGATCCGCTTCCCTGATTTCGAGACCGCGGAGGCCGAGCTTCCGCGACTGCTCGCCTCCTTCGGCACGCCGATCCTCGAGGTCACCCTGCAGGGGCGCGATCTCGACGCATCCTTCGTCCGCATCATCCAGCAGCAGGAGGCCCGATGAGCGCCGTGATGACTTCTCTTCCCCTCGAGTTCCGGCGCCTGACGCGAACCGGCCTTCTCACCGCCCTGCTCGCCGCCTTCGCGTTCTTCGGTCTCGCCGGCCCCGGTCTCGCCGTCGCCATGCCCGATCTCCTCCGAGCCGCGGGTACCGAACAGCTGACCATCAATGCCGCCGCTGCGACACCTCAAGACGGCATCGCCCTGTATACGCAGAGCGCGATGCAACTCGGGCTCATCCTCGCGGCGGCCACCGCGATCACCGCGCTCGGCTGGGACACGCGGAACGGCACAGCGATCTTCTATCGCACCCGCGCGACCCGACTCGCCTCGCTCACCCTGCCTCGATTCCTCGTCGACGTGCTCGCCGCGGTCGGCGCCTACACGCTCGGCCTCGCCCTCGCCGCGGCTCTCACGGCACTCGTGATCGGACCGGTACCCGTCGATCTGATGATCTCCACCTGGGGCCCCGGCGCGGTCTACCTCATCTTCGCGATGAGCATGGCCCACCTCGTCATGACGATGCTCCGTCGCACGGCGACCGCCATCGCGGTGACCATCGTCATCCTTCTCGTGCTGCCCCTGGCCAGCCAGATCGACATCCTCGCCGCATGGTCGCCGACCTCGCTCATCACGGGTCACCTCACCCACCCCGGACCGATGTTCTCGGCGATCGTGATCGCCGGCGTATTCCATGTCTGCGCCGCCTACCTCGCGCCATTGCAGCGTCTGCGCAGAGATGGGTGAACTCCCGGAGACGCGACCCTAGGCACGCCTCGGGACACCGCGCGGTGCGCTCGTCTATCGTCGGCGGTTCACCCCGCGCCGACCTGATCCTGCTCGTGCAGGATCTTCTGGAAGAGATCGTGGTCCTGCCAGGAACCGGCGATCTGCAAGTACTGCGGAGCCGATCCGATCCGCTGGAACCCCGACTTCTCGAGCACGCGTTGCGAGCCCGCGTTGTGAGGCAACGTGCACGCTTCCAGTCTGTGCAGCGCGAGCTCGTCCCGCGCCATCCGCACAGCCTCGCCGACCGCCGCTGTAGCCAGCCCGCGCCCCGCCCTGCCGGCATCGATCCAGTACCCCAGGGTCGCGCTCTGGAACGCGCCCCGAACGATCCCGACGAAGTTGAGCCGACCGACGAGTTCCCCTCCGTCGAAGATCCCGAAGGAGAAGCCGCGTCCGGCCTCAGAGAGTTCGAGCCATCTGGCGATGTCCTCACGGTGCCAGGCCGGGGTGTGGAAGCCTTCCGGACGCAGCGGCTCCCACGGAGACAGGTGATCCCTATTGCGCTCATAGACGGCGGCCAACTCCGGTGCGTCATCGTCGCAGAGGAGCCGCATCACGGCACCGCCTTCGAGTGAATAGCTGCCCGCCAACCCAGACTTCGTTCTCTGCACTGCTCGCCTCACGTCCATTCCGATCGTTCCCCCACCGGCCAGGCACCGATGGGCACGCCCCCGCGTCTTCGACGAAGAGCTCGACACCCTGATCATCGCCGAAGACGTGATCGAATCGCGCCGCTCGACAGATTCGATCACCGCGGCTCCATCAGTTAGTCTACGATGTAGATTTACGAAGGGGAATCATGAGCGACACACGATTGCGGTTGAGCGGCATCCGGCGATCCTTCGGCGAGCGCGCGGTGCTCTCCGGCGTCGATCTCGTCCTACCCGCGGGTGAGATCCTCGGTCTCCTCGGCCCCAACGGCGCAGGCAAGTCCACGCTGATCGCCATCGCCAACGGGTCGCTGGCGCCCGATTCCGGGTCGGTCACCGTCGACGGCATCGACCTCGCCTCCCGCCGGGAGACCGCCGCCGTCCTGATCGGCAGCGCGCCGCAACGACTCGGCATCTACCCCTCGCTCACCGTGCGCGAGAACGTCGAGGGATTCGCTCGTCTTCACGGCGTGCGCGGGCGAGGGCTGCGCGCACGATGCGCGGCGGTGATCGAGGGACTGGGGCTCACGAAGAGCACCGGCGTCCGCGCCGAACAGCTCAGCGGCGGCCAGCAGCGCCGACTGCACCTCGCGATGGCGCTCACCCACAGCCCGCGCCTGTTGTTCCTCGACGAGCCGACCGTCGGCGCCGACGTGGAGTCGCGCCAGCAGATCCTCGACCTGGTGCGCCGCATCGCCGACGACGGAGCATCCGTGCTCTACACCACCCACTACCTCACCGAGCTCGAGCAGCTCCCGTCACGACTCACTCTCCTGCACGACGGCGTGCTGCGAGATCTCGGAGACGTCAGCGAGGTGGTGAGGTCGCAGGGCGACGGCGTGCGCGTGCGCCTGCAGACGAATGCTCAGCCGCCGGCCGGCTGGGTGCGCGAGGGCGACTGGCTCGTGAGCGGATCGACGGGAACCAGCGCGGGTGAGCAGCTCGCCGACCTGATCGCCCGCCTCGGCGAAAGCGCGAGCGCGATCATCGATGTGCAGTTCCCTCGCCCCACCCTCGAGAGCGCGTACGTGCGCCTGCTCCGCGCACAGGAGACACCGGCACTCGACGACGCGGAGGTGCACGGTGTTGCGGCATAGTCTCGCGGTCGCAGCGATCGACGCACGAATCCTGTGGCGCGACCCGTCTCCGGTCGTGGTCATGACGGTGATTCCGCTCGTGTTCGTCCCGTTCTTCGTCCCCGGTGCGCGGGGACAGCTGGCCACCGCGGGCTACGCCTCGGCGTCCGGAGTCGAGTACGCCGTCCCCGGCCTGGCCGTGCTGTTCGCCCTCCTCTGCGTCCAGCAGGTCGTCACGGCGTTCTTCCGCGATCAGCAGTGGGGCACGTGGGACCGGCTGCGGACATCACCGGCCCGCGGCGTCGACCTCCTCCTCGGCAAGTCACTGACGGCATTCGCCGCGCAGCTGCTGCAGTTCGTCGCGGTACTCCTCGGCGGCGCGCTCCTCTTCGGGTACCGCCCCAACGGCTCCATGCTCGGGCTGGTCCTGGTGCTCGTGGCGTTCTCGGCGGCGATGATCGGCTTCGGACTGCTCCTGGTGTCCGCATCCCGATCCCTCGAACTCGCGCTGGTCATCGGCAACGTGCTGGCCATGCTCATGGCGGGGGTCGGCGGCGCGTTCGGACCGGTCGAGGCGCTGCCGACATGGATGCAGACCATCGCTCCGGCGTCGCCTGCATACTGGGCTCTGCAGGCCATGCGGTCGCTCACCCTGGATCGCGCCGGAGCTCTCGACGCGCTCGGTCCGTCGATGGCACTCTTCGGCTTCGCTGCGGGCTTCGTCCTGCTCGCCGTCGCTCTGCTCGCCCTGCGCAGGCGGAAAGGAATCTCATGATGACACCTCGACCGGAGCGGATCTCCCGCGCCGACGTGCTGTCGGCGGCTCTCGAGCTCATCGACGCCGATGGCCTGGATCAGCTCACCATGCGCCGGCTGGGCACCGCGCTCGGGGCGGATCCGATGACCGCCTATCGGCACTTCGCCGGGAAGTCGGACCTCGCCGCCGCACTCGCCGACGAGTTCTGGACGGAACTCTCGCTTCCCTCCGCCTCCGGGGTGCCCGACTGGCGCGCCTACGCGCACGAACTGATGCGGGCCATCCGCGCCGAGCTCGCCGCGCATTCCGGACTCATCCCGATCGTCGCGACGCATCCGATCACCTCACCGGCGGCGCTCGCCGTGGCCGACGAGGCCATCGGTATCCTGCTCGATCTCGGGGCTCCGGTCGACCCGGCCCTCGGCGACCTCGTCAACGTGCTCGTGATGATCACCGTCGCCTCGGCGATGGGAGAGTTCAGCGCTCCTGCGGGGTCGGAGTCCACCACTGCGGAGACGGCCGAGGTGGAGGGCGAGCACGAAGACACCGAAGCAGCACTGCTCTCGCAGCTGCCCCACCTCGGCCGGATCATCGCCGCAGGGTGGGCGCCGTCGGCCGAACGGCAGTTCGAGGCGGGCATCGGCGCCATCCTGCACGGCTGGCCGTTCCCCCTCCCCCCGACATCGTGAGGGCGCGCTCGACCGCGTGGCGGATGGCCTCCGCTCGCATCCGCAGGAATCCCGTGAGCAGCGTCTCGCTGATCCTGCTGATGGCGATCAGCTCCGCCACCGCCGGTGCCGGTGTCGCCACCCTCGTCTCGACGATCGGGGCGACCGAACGGCTCTTCGCGCTCGCGGAAGCACCGGACGCCGTGCAGATGCACGTCGGCCCCCTCGAGACCTCCTCCCTGGATTCCTTCGCCGCAGCCCACCCGGACATCGTCGACGACCACCAGGTGCAGGATGCGCTCCAGCTCGACAATCAGGATCTTCGGATGCACGGGATCTCGGATGCCGCGCGCGACGGCGTGATGGACCTCCTGCTGGTCACCCAGAGCCCGCGATTCGACTTCCTGCTCGGACCCGACGGCACGCCGACGAGCGTCCGCGACGGCGAGATCGCCGTGCCCGGCTACTACGCCGACGCCTACGACTTGGTGCGCGGTGACACGGTCGAGATCTCCGTGCACGGCGACGTGCAGACGTTCACCGTCGCCGACGTCGTCCGCGACGCCCAGATGGGGCCGAGTCTGGTCAACTCGAAGCGATTCGTGCTTTCCGAAGGGGATTGGAACGACCTTGCCGAGCGGCTTCCCGTGGAGCACATCCTCACGTTCCGCCTGGTCGACGACGCGGGTGATCGATTCACGGAGGCATACCGTGCGGCCGGACTCCCGGCCAACGGTGCGGCCGTCGACGGGAGCCTGCTGCGTCTGATCGCCGCGCTGACAGACGGCCTGGTCGCCATCCTCACCATCCTGGTGAGCATCGTCCTGCTCGCCATCACGCTGCTGTGCCTGCGGATCATGGTCCTCACCGCCCTCGAACAGGACGCACGTCGGATCGGCGTGATGCGGGCGATCGGCTTCTCGCACCGCGAGGTCTCGTCGACCCTGCTCCTCGGATACGCCGTGCACTCGGGCGCCGCTGTCCTGGTCGCCCTGCTCATGGTCTTCCCCGCGTCCGCACTCCTGCGAGGCGGCGACGGCGCTCCCTCGGACGGGCACGGCGCCACGGGGAACATCGTGATGCTGTTGGCCGTCGTGGTCGCGTCCGCGATCCCGACCGCGCTCGCGGCGCACCTGCTGCGCCGAGTGCGCCGCATCAGCCCGTTGCTCGCTCTGACCAGGCCCGGGGTGTCGGCGCAGACCCGAGGTCGTCCGCGTGCACTGCGTTGGGATCTTCCGATTCCGGTCAGCATCCGCCTCGCCGTCCGCGGACTCACCACCCGGGGTACCACCGCCGTGCTGCTGATCGTCATGGTCGGCTTCGCGGTCGCGCTGGCGGCCCTGCCCCAGCGTGTGACCCAGACGATCGCGGCACCCGACTTCGTCACCACCATGGGCGTCGGCCAGAGCGACCTCCGTGCGTTCGTCCGCGAGGGCGCGGAGGCCGGCGCGGGCGACGCGCTCGAGCGGTCTCTGCGCGATGACCCGGACATCGCCCGGTTCGCGAAGGCCACCAGCTTCCGGGTCGCGCTCATCGCCGCGGCGCGCACCGATGACGTCGCTCTGGAGGTGGGCGACACCTCGACCTTCCCCCTCGCCTATGCGCGTGGCGAAGCGCCCGCAGGGCCCGGGGAGCTCGCGCTGTCGACTCTCGCCGCGCAGAACGCGGGGGTGGAGGTCGGACAGTCCGTCCAGGTGGATTCGGCCGGTTCGACCCATCGGTACCGCATCACGGGCGTCTATCACGACATCACCAACGGTGGCCGATCGGGCAAAGCCGTCGAGCTGCCCGGCGATCAGGGCATCCCCCTGTGGCAAACGTTCATGGTCGACCTCCGAGACGGCGTCGACCAGGGCGCGAAAGCCTCGTCACTCGCGCTCGATCACCCGTCGGCGTCTTTCACCGAGCTGGACAGGTTCGTCCACTACACGCTGGGCGACACGGTCGAGCGTCTGAAGACGGCGTCGATGATCGCCTGGGCAGCCGCTGCCGTGGTGATGCTCTTGGTGTTCGCTCTCCGGGGGCGGCTCGAGGCGACTCGCGACGAGTCCGATCTGCGTCTGCTGCGGCTCCTCGGATGGTCTCGCGGCGGGCTGCGCACGATCCCCCTGTTCCGGGCGGTGGGTGTCGCCGGGGCCGGTCTTCTCCTCGGGTGGGTCGCGACGGAGCTCCTCGGGCCCGGCGTGCTCGGTGCCACCCTCTCCTCGTTCGGCGGAGGCGCCACCGACCTCGTCGCGGCCAACGGCTGGAGCCTGATCACCGGCCCCGTGGTGGCTGCCGCCGCCGTGGTCGGCGCCCTCATCGCCTGCGCCCACAGCCCCGCACTCCTCAACGAAAGCTGACCGACATGCAACGATCGCCCGCACTCATCACGGCGCGCGCCGTCACCCGCCGCTTCGAGTCGGCCGCGGGCGACTTCGCGACCGTGCTCGGCGGAATCGACCTCGATGTCTCCGAAGGCGACTATCTGGCCCTCACGGGTCCCAGCGGCTCCGGCAAGACGACTCTGCTCTCGTGTCTGAGCGGCTTGGACCAGCCGTCATCGGGGTCGGTGCGCATCGGCGACGACGATCTCTCCGCGCTCGACGACAAGGCCCTCGCACACATCCGTCGCACCACCCTCGGCTTCGTGTTCCAGCGCACCGACCTCCTCGACGAGCTGGCGGTGATCGACAACATCCTGCTCCCGGCGGTGCGACGACGCGGCCGGGTCTCCGCAGACACCCTGGCAAACACCGAGCAGCTCATGGATCGGCTCGGGATCGGACACCTCGGCGCTCGCGCACCGCACGAGCTCTCCGGCGGCCAGCGGCAGAGGGTCGGCATCTGCCGCGCACTCGTGAATCGTCCGCCGATCCTCATCGCGGACGAGCCGACCGGCGCCCTGCACCGGGAGGCCACCGACGACGTGCTCGACGTGTTCGATGAGCTGAACGCGTCAGGCATGACCATCATCGTCGTCACGCACGACGATGTGGTCGCTCAGCGGGCGCGGTCCCGCCGTCATCTCGTCGACGGGCGGATGCTCGACGCCGTTCCCGTCTAAACGACCCCCACACACGCACACCCACACCCACACCGCAATGACACGGAGGAGAACGACCATGCAGATACCTGCCCTGCCGACGCTCGAATGGACCAACGGCGAACTGGATGCCAGCTACGACGGCGATACCGGCGAGCTCGTGCTGCACGCGGCCCCGGGAGGGGACTGGACCAACGACTCGCTCGGCGGCCCCGCACAGCACCGCGCGAGCTTGCTGGGTTTCCGGACCGATGGCGATTTCACGCTGAGCGCCAGAGCTCGCGTCATCGGGGAGCGGACGACGTTCGACGCCGCCGTGCTGGGCCTGTGGTGCGATGAGCAGTACTGGGCGAAGCTCTGCTTCGAGTATTCACCCGACGGCCGGGCGATGGTCGTCAGCGTCGTGACCAACGAGTTCTCCGATGACTGCAACTCCACCCTCGTCGAGCGCGAGTTCGTTTATCTCCGCGTCGCGCGCATCGGAGACGCGTTCGCCTTCCATGCCTCCGACGACGGCGACCGGTGGGAGTTCGTCCGGGTGTTCCGCCTGAAGACCGATCTCCCCGTGACGGTGGGCTTCATGTCGCAGGCGCCGATGGGAGAGGACTGCGACTCGCGCTTCGACCGGATCCGGTTCTCGGCGGGAGCTCCGGCCGACCTGCGCGACGGTTCCTGACGTCGGGCTCTCCGATCTCATCGCGCGTCCTGTCGCTGCAGCCAACTCACGATCGCCTCGTTGAGTTCGGTGGGCTTTTCCTGCTGGATCCAGTGCCCGCAGTCGAGGCTGACGACGTCCACGTTCGGCACGAAGTCCGCAAGCGTCTCGGATTTCTGGACCATGTCTCTGTCGGCGTAGATCATGAGTGCGGGCTGGTGGATGATCGGGTCCGCGTCGGCGAGCAGGTGCCAGTTGCGGTCGAGGTTCCGGTACCAATTCACACCGCCCGTGAATCCCGAGGTTTCGAAAGCGGAGACGAGAACGGCGAGTTCGTCGTCGCTCATGACGGGCTCGCCGAGCGGTGCCTCCGCTCGGGCGAGATCGATGAACTCCATCCCCGGCTGAGGCTGCCGAGGGGGTTCGTTCTTCCGGTACAGGTTGCGAAGGAACCGGGACGTGTTCTCATCGAACACGGCGTCCGCGACGCCGGGCTGCCGATTGAAGTGCACGAAGTAGAAGTCACCGCCGAGCACGGCTTCCATGAGCTCGATCCACGGAATCTCTCCGCGCTCCTGATAGGGCAGGCTCAGATTGATCACCTTGTCCACGCGGTCCGGGTGCAGCAGGGTCAGCCCCCAGACGACGCTTGCGCCCCAGTCGTGACCGACGAAGATCGCCGTGTCGTACCCATAGTGATCGAGAAGTCCGACGAGGTCGCCCGCGAGATGTTCGATGTCGTAGGCCGTTACCTCGGTCGGCCGCGAAGAGTTGCCGTAACCGCGTTGGTTCGGGACGATGACGTGGTACCCCGCAGCGACGAGGGCCGGCACCTGATTCCGCCACACGGAGGCATGCCCCGGCCATCCGTGGCACAGCACGATAGGGTTCCCGGCGTTCTCTCGCCCGGCCTCGAAGACTTCGAGTTCAATGCCGTTGACGGGGATGAGGGTGGGGTCGGGGAAGTCGGACGGGTTCACGGTTGCTCCTCTGAGTTCGGCACCGATCGCAGGTGTGGATCGGCGGCTACTCGGACCGTACGGAGCATCCTGGACACCGGATGTCCGAGATCCTCGGCAGGCTGAGAATCATGAGAACCAATCCCACGGGCAGAGCCCTGCAGTTGTTGTCGCTTCTGCAGACCCACCGCTTCTGGCCCTGTGCGGAACTGGCGGATCGGCTCGGGGTGACCGAACGAACGGTGCGGCGCGACCTCGACCGCCTTCGCGAGATCGGCTACCCGGTCGATTCCACCTCGGGGAGGTACGGAGGTTACCGGCTCGCGACGGGAACGCATGTGCCGCCCCTGATCCTCGATGATGAGGAGGCCGTCGCGGTGGCGATCGGCTTGCGTTATGCCGCGGAAGCCACCGTTAGCGGGATCGAGGAGACGTCGCTGCGCGCGCTGGCGAAGATCGAGGCACTTCTGCCTCATCGGCTTCGTCGACGCGTGTCGGCGCTGTATTCGAGCGTCGCCTCACTGCGGCGGGCCGTCGATGACGACGTCATCCATCCCGAGTCGCTGAGCGTGTTCGCCGCAGCATGTCGCGACCATGAGCACGTGCGGTTCGACTACCTGCGAAGCGACGGCGAGAGCAGCGGGCGGCACGTCGAGCCGCACCAGCTCGTCACAGCCGGACGACGGTGGTATCTCGTAGCGTGGGATGGAGACCGTCGCGATTGGAGAACGTTCCGACTCGACCGCATCCAGGCGCCGCGACCAGTCGGCAATCACTTCGCGCCGCGCACGATTCCCGGGGGAGATGCGGCCGACTTCGTCGCGAGATCGATCGGCCGCACTGCCCGCGATCACGATGCGACCCTCGTCATCCACAAACCGTTCGCGGAGGTTGAGGGCGTCCTCCAGTGGGCCGACCACACTCTGAGGGAGGAGCACGCAGAACACTGCGTCGTCGGAATCCGCAGCGAAGACCTCGGACGGCTCGCGATGACGGTCGCCGAGATAGCGCTCACCGCTCCGGTGTCTGTCATCGAGCCGGCCGAACTCGCGGGCGCCGTCGAGCGGCTCGCCACTCACCTCACTGACCGGGTACGCCTCTCGTGACGCCTTCGGACGCGCCCCGCATCCGCGCCCCCATATCCTGACTGTGTGATCCCGCGCCCACTGCAACCAGACCTCGAGACCGCCGAAGCGCGGTACGACGCTGTGCTGCGTGAGCTGCACGCGTATGCGCGATTCGTCGATGAGCATGGCGACGAGGACGGATCCGCGTACGAGTCGCTGTCGGCCCGGGTCCGACAGCTGACAGGAAAAGACACCAGCTCCTTCAACCTCGCGGAATGGTGGGAGGGCGAAGGCGCCGAGGTACTGGCCTTCCGGCTATCGCTTCCGGCGCCCCCGACCATCACACTCGGAAGCGACGATATCCGCGCCGTCGTGCAGTGGCTGAAGACGCCCCGGCTGCCGCGCTCCGGTTCCTTCGCCGACGAGTTCGAGATCTATCTCGACGACTACTATTACGAACTTCTCCGCAAGAACTGCAGCCGCTACGACCATCGGGTGCTGTTCGGCTCCCGGCGGAGCCCCGACGGTACGAGAACCGAGATGACGGTGGAGGAAGCGGTCGAATGGTTGACGGCCTCCGGGAAGCCGGTCCGTCCTCAGGGAAGTTGACGATTCCGCGGATCTCCACGCCCCCTCCCGTTCGAGCTCATTGTCTTCACGAGTTGCAAAACGTTTAGACTCGTCGTGAGGTGATGTGGTGGTGGGCATTCGCGAGGTGGCGGAGCATGCGGGCGTTTCCACGGCGACCGTGTCGTTCTATCTGAACAAGCCGGACAAGGTCCGCCCCGAGACGGCCGAACGAGTGAGAGTCGCGATCGAGGCGCTGGGATACGTGCGCAACGATGCCGCCCGCCAGCTCAAGGCCGGCAAGAGCCGAATGCTCGCACTCATCGGCTTCGACGTGACCGACCCGTTCTTCGCCGCGGTCGCGCGCGGCATCAGGGCGGCCGCGACCGAGCACGGCCTGTACGTGGTTCTCGCCGACAGTGACAGCCAGGTGGATCTGGAGACGGAGTACCTCCATCTGTTCGAGGAGCAGCGGGTGCGCGGCCTCCTCCTCGCTCCCGTCGCAGACCCTTCCCCCTACCTGGTCGAGGGAAAGGCCCGCGTCCCCATCGTGCTGCTGGACTACAGCGCCGACGAAGGCACTCTCCCCGCCGTGGCCATCGACGGGCGCGCCGGAGGCAGGGTGGCCGCGGAGCACCTTCTGCAGTGCGGACGCCGCCGGCTCGCGTTCGTCGGCGGCCCGAGCGAGATCCATCAGGTCGCAGAGCGCCTCGAGGGCTTCCGCGGTGCTGCGGCCGGCGTCGCAGATGCGACCCTCGAGCTGATCGAGACCACTGAGCGCAACGCCCGTCAGGGGCGGGAGATCGGCCGCCGCATCGCCGACCGACCGGAGCCGGAGCGCCCGGACGGGATCTTCGCGGTGAACGACCTCGTCGCCGTCGGTCTCCTCCAGGCACTGGTCGTCGAGCGCGGGCTGCCGGTGCCCGACGCCATCTCGGTCGTCGGGTACAACGACGCCCTCGCCGACGAATACTCACCCCTCGAGCTCACCACGCTCCACCCGCCGCAGGCGGAACTCGGGGCAACGGCCGTGGAGCTGCTGCTCGAGGCGGAGGCATCACCGGCTCCCCCGCCTCGCACGGTCGTGTTCATGCCCGAACTGATCGTCCGAGAGTCATCGGTGCCACGTAGCTGAGCGGTGCGTCGGTCGTGAAGCGATGGTGCCCCGCGGGCACCTCATGCGGAACGATGCCCTCGATGTCGATCCAGCCGGTGGCCCCGGTCGGGACGACGAGCTGCACGTCGAGGCACCCGTCGCCGATCCGCCACTCGATCGATGCGGACCCGAACGGCGTCTCGTGGCGCGTCCAAGCGCTCGTGATGCCCCCGCCCGGGCGCGGAGCGAAGCGGATCCGCCGAAAGCCGGCGGCCACCGGCTCGAGGCCGCCGACCCTGCGATGCAGCCAGTCCGCGATCGCACCGAGGGCGTAGTGGTTGAAGCTCGTCATCGAGCCCGGGTTGATCGAGCCGTCGGGGAGCATCGAGTCCCACCGTTCCCACACCGTGGTGGCACCCATCGTCACGGCGTACAGCCATGACGGGCACTCCGTCTGCAAGAGCAGGGCGTAGGCATCCTCGAGGTGTCCGTTGTCGGCGAGCGCGTCGAGCACGAGGGGCGTCCCGACGAAGCCGGTCCCGATCCGGAAGTAGTTCGCGCGCACGAGCTGTGCGAGCCGCTCGGCCACGCGCGGCCGGTGCTCCGAGGCGCCGAGGTTCCACTGCAGCACCATGGCGCAGGCCGTCTGGGTGTCGTCGCGGGGAAGACCGCCGTCGCCCAGGTATCGATCGGCGAACGCCTGGCGCACGTCGTCCGCCAGGCGCTGCATCCGGTCTGCGGACGTGGCCCCGATGACCCGCCCGATCCTCGCCAGACGCTCGGCCGCGTGCGCGAAGCATCCTGTGGCGACGAATCCGGTGGATGTCACGGCGCGGAACGGGTCGTCAGGCGGGGCCAGCGGATCCAGCCAGTCCCCGAACTGGAACCCCTCGTCCCAGACGAGATCGTCACCGGCGAGCTCACGGACGCGCTCGATCCAGCGCTCCCCGATCTCGAAGTGGCGCCTCAGGATCTCTGGATCGCCGTAACGCTCGTGCAGGGTGTCCGGCACGAGGACGGCCGCATCGCCCCACGCCGCGACCGGCGGGCTCGTGTCGTAGTCGAGCGGCAGCCAGGGCACGTAGATGGGGACGGTGCCGTCGGGCGATTGCTCGGCTGCGAGATCGTCGAGCCAGTCCAGAGCGAAACCGGAGATGTCATAGAGGAACGAGGCGGCGGGGGCGAAGACTTGGAAGTCCGCCGTCCACCCCAATCGCTCGTCCCGTTGCGGGCAGTCCGTGGGCAACGAGACCATGTTGCCGAGCAGACCCCATCGAACGTTCTCGTGGAAGCGATTCAGGAGCGGGTTGTCCGTCTCAAACGAGCCGGACGGCCGCATCTGCGTCGTGTAGGCGATCGCACACACGTCGAGTTCTGCCGGCGCACCACCCCACCCGGTCACGGTGGCGTAGCGGAAGCCGTGCATCGTGAACCGCGGCTCCCAATGCTCCTCGCCTCCGCCCTGCACGTAGCGGTCGGTCGCCGCTGCCGAACGCAGCGGACGCAGAGCGAGGTCGCCGTTTTCGAGCACCTCGGCGTGGCGCAGCACGAGTTCCTCCCCTCGGCGCGTACGCGCCATCGACAGACGAAGGCGCCCCGAGATGTTCTGCCCGAAGTCGTACAGGATGCTGCCGTCTGCCTGCACCGTCGTCGTCCGAGGCGCGAGCTCCGCATGGCGACGCACAGGAGCGCTACGCGGCGCGAACAGAGTCGCCGGATCCCGGTCGCCGACGACGGCCGGCACCCACTCACCGCCGCGCCAGTCGTCGCCGACGCGGGCGTCATAGGTCTCACCGTCGTAGAGACTGCTGCTCAGGATCGGTCCAGTGGTGGCCTCCCATCCCGGCTCCCCCGTCGCGATCACGATCGTTCGGTCGTCGTAGCGGATCTCGAGCTGGGCGATGAGCGCGAGATCGTCCCCGTAGTAGTCGCGAAGGTTCTCAACATAGCCGAGACGGCCTCGGTACCACCCGTCAGCGAGGTGCGCGCCGAAGACGTTCTCGCCTCCGACCAGCAAATCGGTGACGTCGTAGGTGCGGTATGCGAGGCGGTGACGATAGCTTGTCCAGCCCGGCACGAGTGTGTCGTCTCCGACACGCTCATCGTTGAGGAAGCCGTCGACGACGCCGTGCGCGCTGATGTAGAGCCGGGCGGAGCGAAACCCGCCGTCGAGGTCGAAGCGCCGACGCATCCGGCTCGGTCGCCGCTCGGTTCCCGGCGTCTCGGGCCACGGCGCTGAGACCGGGCGAGCCTGCCAATCGGCCGGGTCGAGCAGACCTGCCTCCACGAAGAGCGGCGCGCTCCAGGGCGTCCGCTCGGTACCGGCGTCGTTCACCGCGCGGATGCGCACCGCCACGCGCTCGCGCGACGCCAGCGGCCGAAAGGGCCAGGACGCCAGGACTTCATCCCGCGCATCGAGGGGCGCGACCGTGACCGCACCGGTCTCATCCTCGAGCTGCGCCTCCGCGTTGCCGGGTTTCCAGTCGGATGGTGCATCGAGCGTCCAGGCGAGCCGCGGCTTCGACGTGCCGATACCGAGGCTCTCGGCGTGGTGCTCGACGGACACGGAGACGATGCGTGCAGCAGAACTCATCGAGGGAAGACCTCCGTGATCGTCTCCAGGAATCGCGTTCCGAAGTGGGTGTCGGGAAGGAGCGCCGCCCCCTCCGTCCACTCGTTCCAGGCGTTGATCGTGAGCAGCGGGCTGGTGACGGGGTGGTCGGCGAGGAACTGGCGCGCGGTGAGCAGCCCCTGTCGGAAGTCATCCGGCGAGGCGTCGAACACCGTCATCCACGGATAGGTGCCGTCCTCCCATTCGGCCGACTGCACCGTACGCGGCGACGGGTCCCACCCGACGCTGACGTTGGGGTGGAAGGGCACAGGCAGCGCCTCGACGTATCCTTCGTAGGCGTCGAACGCATCGCGCTGCACGTCGCACCAGTCTCCGAGCGGCCACGGGTGGCGTTCGGTGGCGGTGTGATGGATCCACACGTACGAGGTCGCACTGTCGGCGCCCAGCGCGCGCATGAGGATGGCCGGATCCGCCACCGTCACCGCGGTGGGCAGAACGCCGAAGCCCCAGACCACCATGTCGAGGTGCAGTCCGGGGAAGCCGGCGGCGATCGTCTCCCGGCGGAACCAGTCGAGCGCATCGCGGGCGCCTTCGACGCCGCCGAGGCCCTCGAGAAGGGTTCCGACCTCGTAGACGGAGAAGAACGGCTTGCCGTCGATGAGCAGATGGTTCGGATGCGTGAAGTACGTGTCGATCACGTGCCGCGCCATCCGCTCGAAGGCCGATCTGTCGATCGCCCCGGACTTCAACACCGGGGGCTTCCGATGCGGGTGCCGCGAGGGGAAGATGTCGACGAGCTCGTGGTTCGCCCACATCAGCGCGATGCGGAAGTCGTCGGGCATCTCTGCAGCCAGCATCCCCTCGTCGAGGGCGCGGTTCAGATAGGGCCCGTCGTCGTACCAGTAGAAGTCCACGAGGAATCCGTCGATCCCGTGCCGGTGCGCGAGCTCGATCTGACGCGCCATCACCGCCGGATCGGCGTCGTCCTCCTCACCCGCAACGGGGACCCGCGGCTGGCGATGGCCGTCGAACCGCGGGGTGGCGCGGCGCAGCAGCTCCCACTCGGTCCAACCCTCACCGAACCACGCGTCGTTGCGCGCGTCGGTCTGCCAGTCGGGGAAGAAGTAGGCCAGGACAGTGGGCCGCATCGGGGATCCTTCGTTCATTTGATGGCACCCGCGGAGAGACCGCGTTGGAAGGTGCGCTGCAGTGCGATATAGAGGACGACGACGGGGAGGCTGATGAGCACGTTCGCCGCGAAGATCTTGGGGGTGTCAACCAGGCGCTGGCTCTGGAAGTACGTCGGCACCTGGGTGAGGACCTGCATGTCGGTGTTCTGAATGAAGATCAGAGGCAGGAGGTACTCGTTCCAGGCGCTCAGGAAGGTGAAGATCACCACCACGGCGAGGATGGGCCGGCACATCGGCAACAGCACCCGCCAGAAGTACTGCCGGTCGGTGGCGCCGTCGACCTTGGCCGCCTCGTAGACCTCGACGGGCAGCGACCGGATGTAGTTCGATGCGACGAGCACACCGAACGGCAGGGAGATCGCGGCGAGCGGGATGATCACCGCCCAGTAGGTGTTGAGGAGTCCGAGTGACTGCACGGCGTAGAAGAGGGGCACGACGAGCGCGATGGCCGGAAGCGCGAGCCCGGCGATGAGCAGCAGCTGCGCGATCCCAGCTCCCCGGGGACGGAGCACCGACGTGGCGAACGCGGCCATCGTCGCGGTGAGGGTCACCAGAACGACGGTGGAGACGGAGACGATCGCACTGTTGACGAAGAACCGGACGAACGGGGTGCCCTCGAGGACGCGGAGATAGTTGACCGGCCCCTCCCCCTGCATGCTCACGAACAGGATCATTCCCAGAGGCAGCACCAGCACCCCGACCGCGATGAGAAGGAAGACCTGGCTGATGACCCGCGCGGGAAGCGATTGATGAGAGAACATGTCAGGCGTTCCTTGCCAGTCGGACTTGGAGCGCCGCGAAGACGGCGGCGACGAGGACGACCACGATCGAGATGGCCGAGGCGTATCCCGCGTGGAACCTCGCGATCGCCTGCTCGTAGATGTATCCGGTGAGCACCTGAGTCGAGTTGCCCGGCCCACCTCCGGTCGTGAGGAAGACCAGCTCGAACATCTTCAGGGAGCTGACGAATCCGAGCACGATGAGCACGAGGTGGGATCCGGACACCGTCGGAAGCAGGATGCTCTTCGTGAGCCGCCAGGTGCCGGCACCGTCGAGCCGCGCCGCCTCGATCATCGAGGGATCGACCTGGCCGAGCGCCGCGTCGTAGATCACGAAGCTGTATCCGGTGTACTGCCACACGTTGATGGCGATGAGGGTGAGGAGAGCGATCGACGGATTCGCGAGCCACGCCTGTGTCAGCCACCCGAACCCGAGCGATTCCAGCGTCTGATTGAAAGCGCCATCGGGGGTGAGGAGCAGTCGGAAGGAGACGGCAACGACGGCAGGTGACAGCACCACCGGCACGAAGACGAGAGTGCGCAGCAGACCGCGACCAACCACTCGCGTGCGTACCAGGAGCGCGAGACCGAAGCCCAGCACCATCTGGATGAAGACCGTGCCGACGGCGAACGTCAGGGTGTTGCGCAGTGCGGTGAGGAACGTCGCATCGGTGACCAGGGCCATGTAGTTACCGAAGCCGACGTTCTCGGCGTCGGTGGAGACGCCGTTCCACTCGAGAGTCGAGTAGGACACGTTCGCCAGGATCGCCGCGTGGATGACGCCTCCGACGAGGATCAGTGCCGGCACCGCCCAGATCCACTTCTGCAGTGACCGGTATACCCGCACCGGCGCGCGCCCGGTGGCGGGCCTCGCCGGAGTTGCCGTCATCATGGAGTTCCTCTCGTGGCTGCGAAGTCGCGCGGAGTCCGGGGCGCGCTCGATGACCGAGCCCGCCCCGGACGGATCACTCGCGGTCAAGACCGGCCGACACCGACTCGACGCTCTCGAGCGCGGCCTCCGGAGTCGCGGCACCGGCTGCGACCTGGGAGAGCGCGTCGATGAGGGCGGCATCCAGGTCGGGGTAGGGGATCTGGCGCAGCCCGACCAGGTCGTCGATGCTCGCCTGCTGGCGCTCGATGTCCTCGACCTGCCGCGGATCCACGACGTCCTCCGTCGAGACTGCGACGTCGCGCACGGCCGGGATGTTGCCGCCGCTGGCCTGATTCTCCTGCCCGTACCCGGTGGTGAGGAAGTCGAGGAAGGCGAGGGCCGCCTCCTCTGACGGCGTGTTGGCCGCGACCGCCCAGCCGTTGTCCGGGCCGCCGAAGGGACTCGTCGGTGTCCCACCCGACTCCGCGGCGGGGAAGGGCGCCGACAGGAAGACGTTGTCGATGGGCGTGCTGACGCCCTTCTGCGCCTCGGCGATGCCCGCGGCGGTCATGGTCTGCGAGGTGTTCCAGGTGCCCAGGGCGACGAAGGCGGCGTTCCCCTCAAGGAAGGCCGAGAACGCGTCGGGGTACTCGGCCATGGCGGTCGCTCCCTCGGCGACGATGCCGTTCGTGAAAAGAGATCCCCACGCGGTCATCGCGGCGACGAGGTCGGGATCCGTCCAGGAGGTATCTCCCTCGATCGCCTCGTAGACGAGTCCGGGAGACACGCTGTTGGCCAGGGAGAGGAACACGTCCTCATTGACCCAGCCGTCCTTCGCACCGTGCGCGAGGCAGGCGTACCCGGCCTCGACGATCGTCGCGCAGTCCGCTTCCCACTGGTCGAGATCGCTGGGCACGTCGAGGCCGAGCTCCTCGAGGATGTCGGCGTTGTAGTAGACGAGGCCGGCGGCGCTCATGTAATTCGGAAGCGCGACCTGCTCCCCGTCGGCCTGCAGCGCTTCCAGACCGGCAGGGTAGAAGCGATCTTGCCAGTCCGCCCCGTGCACGGACTCCATGTGCTCCGAGGGATCGACGGCGAGCGGACCGAAGTTGGTGACGAGCGCGCCGGGCTGCATCTGGAACACATCGGGCCCGTCGCTGCCGGTGAGAGCCGGGCGCAGAGCCGTGACGTAGTCGTCGAACGCGTAGTTCTTGTACTCGACGGTGATCCCGGGGTTGGCGGCTTCGAACTCGTCGATCACCTGCTCGTACCGGAAGTTGTTCCACCCCCACCAGGTCAGGGTGACGTCGCCGTCGGCGGATGGTGCGTCAGATGTTCCGACGCAGCCGGCGAGCGCGACGGCGACGACGCCGACAGTGGCGACGGCCGCGACTCGGGTACGGATCGTGAGCATGTGATCGGCTCCTTTGCGTGATCATTCTGGGGTGGCGGCCAGGGAAACTAAACGTTTAGAATCGGCCGTACTGAGCAGATTACGAGGTGATCGCCTCGCGGTCAAACTCGAAGCCGAAACTCAACGACGAGGTGGTACTTCCATGCGAAGGATCTTTGCCCTGATGACCGCGGCGGCCCTCTCCGCCGCCCTGCTCGGTGCGCCGACCACGGCATCCGCTGCCGGCACGACGCGATACGTGAATCCGATCGCCGGGTGCAGCAACGCTGGGCCGGGAACGACCACGGATGCGCCGTGGTGCGATTTCGTGCCGGTCGCCGCCACGGACTTCGCTGCGGGCGACGAGCTCCTTCTGGCCCGCGGGGCGAGTTGGAACCAGCAGCTCGAGATCTCGGGGTCCGGCACGGGCAGCGCGCCGATCACGGTCGCGGCCTACGGAAGCGGAGCGCGACCACTGATCTCCCGCGACGCCGCTGACGACGACCGTGGGGTCTACCTCGAGAACGTGTCGCACGTGACGGTACGCGACCTCGAAGTCGCGAACGCCGCCGTCGGCGTCCAGGCCTACTACGACGAGCTCGACCATGAGGGCCTGACGATCGAGAACGTGTACGCGCACCACATCACCGGCATCGCCCAGGGCAACTCGCAGGCGTACGACGGCACGTGCTCGTTGTCGCCCATTCCCGGCCTCTACACCTCCGCCGGAGTAGCGATCACGGGACCGGCGGTCAACGATGCCACCGGCAAGGCCACGGTCGCGCCTTTCCCCTTCACGAGCTCCGACGTCGGCCTTCGTGACCTCCGCATCTCCGGCGTGGAGGTCGCGCACTCGAACATGGGGGTCGAGATCGCCTGGTGCAACGGGATCCGCACCCATGACGGGACCGACGGCGCCAACCTGGTACAGGATGCAGTCTTGGAAGACCTCTACATCCACGACCTCGACGGCGGCGGTGACATGCGCGCCGACTGCCCGAACGGCATCACCCTGATCAATACACGCAATGCCGTGGTGCGCGACTCCATCGTCCAGAACGCCGGCGCCTGCCCGTCGAAGAACGGCACCACGGGCCTCCTGCTCTCCCGCAACGAGGGGCTCGTCATCGTCAACAACCTCATCGTGCAGACACCCGACGTCGGCACCCCCAACGATCAGATGGGCATCGATCTCGAGTACGCGAATCGGGACGTGAAGATCCTCTACAACTACATCGCGGAGAATCATGGGCCCGGCATCGACGTCCTGGCCATCCGCAACCCGGCGACGTGCCCCGGCAGCAGTAACGATCCGTTCGACCACAGCGACGACACCCTGATCGACGGCAACCTCTTCGAGGACAACGGCGAAGGCGCTGTGCACCGCGTATCGAACTGCTTCGTCCCCACCGGCACGGTGACCAACAACCTCTACGACGAGCCGCACGGCCTCGCAGTCTCCGGCGTCGGCGAGGACTTCCGCGGGTTCAGCTTCCTCGACAACCACGATGTCGGCACCTCCACCCGCACCTCTCAAGCCGCTCGGGACTTCACGGGAACAGCCGGCCAGCACGGATGGAAGCATGAGTCGCGGACCGGCACTTCGTGGATCGCCATGACCTTCGATGCTGCAGCACAGCAGTGGAACGGGACATCCACCGCGTCCGGCCGATTCGCGCGCGTGCCCGCTACCGGCGAATCGGTCGCCCTGGCCTGGACCGCGCCGGCCACGGGTTACGTGAACATCCGTGGGCGCGCCCTGAGCACGGGTGCGGGAACGCCGACGGTCCGTGTGGAGAAGAACGGCGTCGCGGTCGTGACCGCGCAGAGCGTTCCCGCCACGAGGGTAGGAGTCGCCACGAATGCGGACGGTCTCGCTGTGACCGCCGGCGACACGATTCGCTTCATCACGCAGGGCTCGACGGGCGCCGAGGTCTCATGGATGCCGTCGATCGGGTACGACGCGGGCGCGCCGATCCTGGACCAGGCCAACACTTTCGGCACCTTCTATCCCTATAGCGATCTGCGAAGCACGCTCGGCAGGATGCAGACGTTCCGCCCGCAGACGGCCGCGACGCGCGTCGACTTCTGGGCTTACCGTGCCGGGAGCCCCGCCGGAAACCTCGAGATCCGGGTGTATGAGCTGGGCGCCGGCGGTCAACCCGTGGCGACAGTCGGGCAGAGGACGCTCGCGCCCGGCGACGTGCCGTCGGCCTCCGCGCCGGTATCCGTATCGACGAGTGCTCTCGATCCGGCGAAGTCCTACGGTGTCGCCGCGACCTCACCCCTGACGCCGAACGCCGGTACGAGCAACTCCTACGGGTTCGAGTACTTCGACGGCGATCCCTACGCGCGAGGCACCGCATGGTTCAGCACCGACGGCGGAACGACGTGGGGCCCGGATGTGAGCAGCCGCGATCTCAAGTTCGCAACCTATCGATGATTGACAAGCGGCAGGGAAGGGACAGCACCGCCGTCAAATGTCGCACGAAACTTTCCGTGACCAAACCGTTGCATTCGTTATCTCGCCGTTATACAGTGATCACACGGTGAATGTTTGCTGTGGCATACACCGCATGTGATTGCAGGACACTCTTGGTGCAAGGGACAAGGGCCGGTCGGGAGCCTCTCCGACCGGCCCTTTACTGTTCCCACTATTCTGTGAACATGACCGATCGCAAGCTCGCCCTGGAGGCCTGGGAGAGCCTGTTCCGCGCGCAGCACGAGTTGTTCACCGAGATGATGTCGGACTTCGAGCACAGCGACCTGGGTCAGGCCGAGTACGACGTGCTGCTCACCGTCACCCGCTCCCCCGGCATGACCGCGCGGCTGCGCGACATCACCGCGAACATGCTGATCAGCCAGCCGAGTGTCTCGCGCCTGGTCGACCGCATGGTCACCCGCGGACTCGTGTCAAAGTGCGCCGACCCCGACGACGGACGCGGTGCGCTGATCCGCGCGACGGATGAAGGGGCCCGGGCGTTCCGCTCCCTCGCCACCGTGCACGGGCGCTCGATCGCCGACCGCATGTCGCGCCTCGGCGACGACGAGCTGCGCACGCTGCGCGACCTCGCGGAGAAGCTCCGCACCCGCTGACGCACTACCGCGAGAGAACGGCCCGCTTCCGTTTCTGGCAGGGTGGGGTGCGTACGCCCGCTGTGTCGCGGGCACGTCAGACCGCCCCCTCGGGGGGAACCAGGGAGGTCATCCATGGAGATCGCCGGAATCGTCGGCATCCTCGTCATCGTCGGTATCGCAGTCGTCGTCGCCGTCGTCCTGCTGCTCATCCTGCTGCTGTTCGCACGCAGCTGGATCAAGGTCGCCCGAGCCGACGAGGCCCTCGTCATCTCGGGCCGCAAGCAGAAGGTGCAGACCGCGGTCATCGGGACCGACGGGTCGAGCCGCTCCGAGATGTCGGAGTCGCCCGTCACCGTCATCGTCAACGGCAAGTCGCTCGTCAACCCGATCACGCAGCGCCACGAGATCATCTCGCTGCGCTCGCGTCAGGTCTCGCTCAACGCCGAGGCGCAGTCGCTCGACAGCGTGACCCTGAACGTCGACGGTGTCGCGATCGTGAAGATCGGCTCCGACCCCATCCTGGTGCGTCGTGCCGCCGAGCGCTTCGCCTCCCAGGACAAGGCCATCGAGCAGTTCACCACCGAGCAGCTCGAAGGTGCCCTCCGTGGAATCGTCGCGACCCTGTCGGTCGTCGAGCTGATGCGCGAGCGGAAGAAGTTCTCCGACCAGATCGCCGCCGACGTCTCGCAGGAGCTCGCCGAGCAGGGCCTCATCCTGGACTCGTTCCAGATCAAGGGCATCACCGACAAGGTCGGCTACATCCAGTCGCTCGGCGCTCCCGAGATCCAGGCGAAGCGTCAGTCCGCCGAGATCTCGCAGACCAACGCCGACCGCGCGATCAACCAGAAGAACATCGCGAACCAGGAAGCCAACCTGATCGAGCAGACCGCGCTCGACACGAACACCGCCAACTCGAACGCCGGCATCGGTCGCGCGCGCGCCGAGGCGGAGCAGGCCGAGAACCTCGCCCGCGAGCAGGCGCAGCAGGCCGTGCTGCAGCAGCAGGCCGAGAACAAGCAGGCTCAGCTCGACGCCGACGTCAAGCGCGTCGCCGACGCGCAGCGGTACGAGGCCGAGACCCGTGCTCAGGCCGAGCTCTACACCCGCGAGCGGGCCGCCGAGGCCGCAGCGATCGAGCAGGTCAAGCAGGCCGAAGCCCGCACCCGCATCGCCGAGCAGCAGGCCGAGGCCGACAAGGCCCGCGCCGCCGGTGAGGCCGCGGCTGCCGTCGCGAGCGCCACCGGTGAGGCCGACGCGTTGCGCTCGAAGGCCGAGGCCGAGGCTCACGCCCGACGCCTGCAGGCTGCTGCCGAAGCCGAGGCGATCCGCGCCGAGGGTGACGCCCGCGCCGCAGCTCTCGAGGCCGAGGCCAAGGCCATCGCCTCGAACCAGGACGCCTTCCTCTCGCAGCGCGTGCTCGAGGTGCTGCCGTCGATCATGGCCGAGTTCTCGAAGGGGTACGCAGCGATCGGCAACGTGTCGATCATCGGCGGCTCGGGCCAGGACGGCGCATCAGACGTCGTCGGTGCCGACAATGCCAAGGCCCTGGCCTCGGTGTTCGAGAGCGTCCACTCAGCCACCGGGCTCGACCTCGCCGGCATCATCCAGGGTCAGGCCGTCGGCCGCGGCTTCGGAGCCGGTGTCGCGGAAGCAACGCCTGCGGCACCCGCGCCGCGCGTCTCGACGCCGACCACCCCGCCGCCGCCCGCACCGCCGGCTCCGGCAGCGGACTAGTCACACCTTCACGACAGCGGATGTCGCGACCTCTCCGGTCGCGGCATCCGCTGCTTGGTCTCTGCGACCGGGCAGACTGAACGTATGACGTCCGCCGCCTTCGACCTCGCCGCCATCGGTGCGGGGCTCTCGTTCGCGGCCGCGCTCGACGAACTGTCAGCAGCGCTCGATGCGAGCGGATCGGTTGTCGTCACCGCCCCACCCGGCACGGGCAAGACCACCCTCGTGCCGCCGCTCCTCGCCTCGCGGACGACCGGTCGCGTGATCGTCACCCAGCCGCGCCGCGTCGCCGCCCGCGCCGCCGCCCGACGCCTCGCCCACCTCGACGGATCGCCCGTGGGCTCGCGCGTGGGCTTCACCGTCCGCGGCGAGCGCTCGGCAGGACCCGAGACGCAGGTCGAGTTCGTCACGGCCGGCGTGCTGCTTCGACGAATGCTCGATGACCCAGGGCTCGACGGTGTGGATGCCGTAATCCTCGACGAGGTGCACGAGCGCGCGCTCGAGACCGACCTCCTGGTGGGGCTGCTCTCCGAGGTGCGCGAGCTGCGGGATGACCTCGTGGTCATCGCCATGTCCGCCACCCTCGACGCGGCGCGCATCGCCGCCGTCATCGGCACGGACGACTCCCCCGCACCGGTCGTCGACCACGACGTCCCCGCCTTCCCGCTCACCGAGCGCTGGGCTCCGAGCCCCGTGCCACGCCTCGACGAGCGCGGAGTCACCTGGGGCTTCCTCGATCACGTCGCGCGCGTCACGGCATCCGCAGCCCTGAACCTGGTGCGCGAAGACCCGAAAGCCGACGTGCTGGTCTTCGCGCCAGGGGCCCGTGAGGTGTCGGAGATCGCCCGCCGCGTCCGCGACACGACCGATGCCTTCGATGTGCGGGAACTGCACGGCCAGATCCCGCCGGCCGAGCAGGATGCCGTGATCCGCGGCCGCACGCCGACGGACCTTCCGCGCATCATCGTCACGACTTCTCTCGCCGAGTCGTCGCTCACCGTGCCGGGGGTGCGCCTGGTCGTCGACAGCTGCCTCTCGCGGCATCCGCAGCGCGACGCCGGCCGCGGCATGACGGGTCTGGTCACCACCGCCGCGTCGCGCTCGTCGTGCGTGCAGCGGGCGGGGCGCGGCACCCGTCAGGGCCCCGGCACCGTCATCCGCTGCGTCGACGAGCGCACCTACGCGGCGGCCCCCGCTCGTCCCGTGCCCGAGATCGCCGTGATCGACCTCGCGGATGCCGCCCTGCTCCTCGCCTGCTGGGGTGCCCCGAGCGGCATCGGACTGCGGATGATCGACCCGCTGCCCGCCGAGAACCTGGCCGATGCGATCACGGTGTTGCAGGGCCTCGGAGCCATCGATGAGGTCGGTCGCGCCACCGCCGAGGGCCGCGTCCTGGCGCGCATCCCGACCGATCCTCGGCTCGCCCGAGCGCTTCGCGACGGCAGCCCGGTCGTCGGAAGCCGACTCGCGGCCGAGGTCGTCGCGCTCGTGGGCGGCGAGCTGCGCGTCTCGGATGCCGACATCGCGCAGGCCCTCATCGCGCTGCGCGGCGGTCGGAGCCCGGAGGCCCGCCGATGGCGCGACGATGCGAACCGCCTCGAACGCATGGTCCGGGACGCGCCGGGTGTCCGGTCGGACCTCGACGGAGTCGGCCTCGTGATCGCGCTGGCGTTCCCCGGCCGGATCGCACATCGCGTCGAGCGCACCGCCGAAGGGGCGACATTCCTGCTGGCCTCCGGAACCCGGGCCGGGGTGCGGGGTCCGCTCGCAGCGGTGGAGTGGCTCGCCGTCGCCGACGTCGCGCGCGCCACCGCGCGCGCCGCGGCCGGGTCCGGCGCGATCATCCGGTCGGCCGCTGTGCTCACCGAAGCGCAGATGGAGCAGGCGGCGAGCCACCTGATGACCGACCGCGTCGAGGCGGAGTTCGTCGGAGGCCGCGTCCAGGCTCGACGCGAGCGGCGGATCGGCGCCATTCCGCGGTCCTCGGCGCCCGTGAAGGCGTCGGCACAGGAGGGCCGCGACGCCGTGCGCCGGGCGCTCCGCCGCGACGGGCTCGGTATGTTCACCTGGTCCGACACCGCAGACGCGCTGCGCCGGCGACTCGCACTGTTGCGACGAGAGCTCGGCGATCCGTGGCCCGATGTCTCGGATGCCGGGCTGGTCGACTCCCTCGACGTGTGGCTCGCGCCCGAGCTCGATCGCCTCGCGTCCGGCACCCCCGCAGCACGGCTGGAACTCTCGTCACCGCTCCGGCGCCTGCTGCCGTGGCCCGATGCCGTGCGCCTCGATGAGCTCGCGCCGGAGCGCCTCGAGGTGCCCAGCGGATCCCGCGTCCGCATCACCTACCCGGAGCCCGACGGCGACCCGGACGCACGGCCGGTCGTCGCCGTGAAGCTGCAGGAGTGCTTCGGGTGGGCCGAGACTCCCAGGCTCGTCGACGGGCGGGTGCCGGTGCTGTTCCATCTGCTGTCCCCCGCCGGGCGTCCGCTCGCGGTCACCGACGACCTCGCCTCGTTCTGGTCCGGTCCCTACAGCCAGGTGCGCGCCGAGATGCGCGGACGCTACCCTCGGCATCCGTGGCCCGAAGACCCGTGGGCCGCCGTGCCGACCAAGCACACGAAGAACCGCGCCGCGCGCTGAGCAGCGGCCGGAGTCGGAGCCTCAGCGCGTGCGCCGCCGCAGCGTCAGCGACGCGAGCACGAGGGCGCCCACCGCGAAGGCCACGACGATGAGCAGCGGGCCGAACACATCCCAGCCCTCGTCGCCCGCGGCCACCGCGTTGATCGTGTCGATCGCGTAGCTCAGCGGGAGCCAATCCGAGATGGCGTACAGCACGTCCGGCATCTGATCGCGGGGCATGAACAGGCCGCCGAGGATGATCTGCGGGAACACGAGCAACGGCATGAACTGCACCGCTTGGAACTCGGTCTGTGCGAACGCGCTGGCGAGCAGTCCGAGCGCGGTGCCGAGCAGAGCGTCGACGACCGCGACGAGTCCGAGCTGCCACAGCGGCCCGTCGACGTCGAGCCCGCAGACCCCGACCGCGAACGACACCGTGATCACCGCCTGGAGCAGGGCCATCAGCCCGAACGCGAGCGCGTAGCCGAGGATGAAGTCGGCCTTCTCGAGGGGTGTGGTCATCAGACGCTCGAGGGTTCCCGAGCGACGCTCGCGCAGGGTCGTGATCGACGTGATGAGGAACATCACGATGAACGGGAACAGCGCCAGGATCGCGCCGCCGAACTGGTCGAACACCCCCGCCTGGTCGCTGAACAGCCAGGCGAAGAGACCGACCAGCAGACTCGGCGCCACCAGCATCAGGGCGATCGACCGCGGATCGTGCCGCAGCTGTGCGAGCACGCGACCCGCGGTGGCGAGCATCCGGCGGCCGTTCATTCTCCGGCCTCCTCTCGGTGCTCCCGTGCTTCACGGCGTGATCGAGGGACGTCGGCATCGCCGCTGCGGTCCCGCTCGATCAGCGCCAGGAATGCGGACTCGGCGTCGGTCGTACCGGTGTCGGCGAGGAGCGACGACGGCGTGGTGTCGGCGATGATCCGCCCCTCCCGCATCAGCAGCAGCCGGTCGCAGCGCACCGCCTCGTCCATCACGTGACTCGACACGATGAGGGTCACACCGCGGTCGGCGAGCCCTCGGAACAACGCCCACAGCTCGGCACGCAGCACGGGGTCCAGCCCGACCGTGGGCTCGTCGAGCACGACCAGCTCGGGAGAGCCGATGAGCGCGACCGCGAGCGACACCCGCGTCGCCTGGCCGCCGCTGAGCGCGTCGACGAGCTGCCCCGCCTGGGCACGCAGACCGACCTCGTCGATCACGCGGTCCACGTCGCCCTTCGGCGCCTTGAGCAGCGAAGCGAAGTAGGACAGGTTCTGGCGCACGCTGAGGTCGCCGTACACCGCAGCACCCTGCGTGCCGTAGGCGACGCGGTGGCGGAGCTGCCTGGATCCTCCCGGCTCGCCGAGGACCGTGACATCGCCCTCGGCGATCCGCTGCACGCCGACGATCGAGCGCATCAGGGTGGTCTTGCCGCATCCCGATGGCCCGAGCAGTCCCGTGATCTGCCCGCGCGGGATCGTGAGGTCGATCCCGTCGAAGACCTGCACCGCCCCGCGGTGCACCCGCAGCTGCGCGATCTCGACGGCCGAGTTATTCATCATGTGATGAATTATGCGCCTACGGGTCGATCACGTCAACGGGATCCGGGGGCCGTGTGCTCAGTCGAAGAGGTAGCGCTGCAGGGTGGGGCCGATCCGGGCGACGAGCTCGTCGACCGACGCCGCGGCGAGCGCCGGTAGTCGCAGCACGTAGCGTGCGATCAGCATCCCGGCGATCTGCGAGGCGACGAGGGATGCCCGAAGGTCGGCATCGTCGGCGTCGAGGCTCCGGGCGACGCGGGACAGCAGCTCACGAGACAGGAAGCCCGCGAGCAGCGGGGTCGTGAGCCGGCTGCCGATCGCCGTGCGCAGCAGCATGACCCCTCGCCGGCGCACCTCGGGCTGCTCGAACGCCTCGAGCACGTAGCGGATCAGCCGCTCGCCGACCTCGTCGCGCGGACCCGCGAGGATCTTCGGCACATCGACGTCAGGGCGCAGCGGGATGCCGACGGCCTCCGCGAAGAGGTCGGCCTTGGTGCCGAAGTAGTGGTGCACGAGTGCCGAGTCGACGCCGGCTCTCGCGGCGATCGAACGGATCGTCGCCCCGTCGTACCCCTTCTCGGCGAAGTCGTCGACCGCCGACGCGATGATGCGCGCCCGCGAATCGGAGCCGCCCCGGGGGCGCCCTCGCCGGCGCGGCGCCGTCTGCTCGGTCATGACCGCCAGCCTATGACGCGTGCCGGCGGCGCGGGGCTCCACCCTCAGTCGAGCAGGTGGCGGAGGTAGCGTGTCGGATGCTCGAGGAACGAGCGCCAGTGGTTCACGATCTCAAGATCGCCCCATTCGGCGGGACGGACTCCCCACTCCCCCACTTCGAGGATCTTCGCGCCGGGCAGCGCCGCGAGCACCGGCGAGTGCGTGGCGCACAGCACCTGCCCACCGTCGTCGGCGATGCGCCGCAGCACCGCGATGAGCGCCAGCGTGGAGTTGAACGACAGGGCGGCCTCCGGCTCGTCGAGACAGTAGAAGCCCGGCTCGTCGAAGCGGCTCTCCAACAGCGCGAGGAACGACTCGCCGTGGCTCATCTCGTGGAACCGCACATCGGCGCCGCCGGTCGACGGGTTGTCTTCGAGGTACGTGTAGAACGAGTGCATCGTCTCGGCCCGCAGGAAGAAGCCCCAGCGGTTGGCTCCCACACCGCGCTGCAGCCGGATCCACTCCGACAACGGGGACTCGGTCGCTCGCGTGCTGTGCCGCGCCTGTCGCGAACCGCCCTCGGGCGAGAGGCCGTAGGCGAGTGCGACGCCTTCGACCAGGGTCGACTTGCCGCTGCCGTTCTCGCCCACGAGGAACGTCACCCCGGGGTCGAGATCGATCCCCTCCCGCAGCACCTGGGCGACCGCGGGAATGCTCGTCGGCCATTCCCCATCCGGCGTCGGGGCGTCGTCGTTCGGGCGCACCGCCACGACCGGCTGCTGCCGCCGTCGGCGAGAGCTCGGCTCCCAGAACGCATCCATCGTGCTCCCTCCGCGTGGTGTCAGGTGGAGGCTACCGGCATCCGCGGACACGGAGTCGGGCGGGCGCGATCAGCACTCGATGACGTTGACCGCGAGGCCGCCCTCGCTGGTCTCCTTGTACTTGGTCGACATGTCGGCGCCCGTCTGGCGCATCGTCTCGACGACCGCATCCAGTGAGACGTAGTGGCTGCCGTCTCCGCGCAGGGCGAGACGAGCCGCCGTGACCGCCGTCGACGCCGCGATCGCATTGCGCTCGATGCACGGGATCTGCACGAGTCCGCCGATCGGGTCGCAGGTGAGCCCCAGGTGGTGCTCCATGGCGATCTCCGCGGCGTTCTCGATCTGACGGTTCGTGCCGCCCATCACCGCGGTGAGTCCGCCGGCCGCCATCGCACACGCGGAGCCGACCTCGGCCTGACATCCGCCCTCGGCTCCCGAGATCGACGCGTTCGCCTTGAACAGCGATCCGAGTGCGGTCGCGGTCAGCAGGAAACGACGGATGCCACGGCGACGGTTGGCCTCGGCAGTCTGTTCTTCATCGAGGTCGCTCGCGGCCTCCACCGCCCGGACGTCGGACTCGAAGCCCAGCAACGCGCTGCCGACCAGCTCGCCGTAGGGAGTCACGGCGTTGCCCGCGCCGAGTCCGGAGTCGGCGAGGAACCGCCACCAGTACATGGCGACGGCGGGGAGGATGCCGGCGGCGCCGTTCGTCGGCGCGGTCACGACCCGGCCACCCGCCGCGTTCTCTTCGTTGACGGCCAGGGCGAAGGCGCCGAGCCACTCGCCCGGCAGCTCTCGATGCCCATCGGCCTCGACCGCTTCGAGCTGGCCGCGGATCACTCCGGCCCGTCGCTTGACCTTGAGGATGCCGGGCAGCGTGCCGTCGGCGTGGAGGCCGGCATCGACGCACCCCGACATCGCATCCCAGATCGCGTCGAGCCCGGCCGCGACCTCTTCCTCGCCGCGCAGCGAGGTCTCGTTGAGCCGCGCGACCTCGGCGATCGACAGTCCGTTCTCGTCGCAGAGGGCGAGCAGCGACGCGGCATCCGCATACGCGTAGGGGAACCCCGCGGTCGTGAGCTTCGCCTCTTCCCCGTCGCGGCGGATGAACCCGCCACCCACCGAGTAATAGGTCTCCTCGGCGACGATCTGCTCCTCGGCATCCCACGCCGTGATCGTCATGGCGTTCGGGTGACCGGGCAGGCGGGTGCGCGGCGCGAAGACGATGTCGTCCTTCGCGAACGGGACGTCATGGATGCCGTCGATCGACAGCGCGCCACCCACGGGGAAGTCCGTCCAGGCCGACCTCACGTCGGCGGGTTCGCACGTCTCCGGCGCGAGTCCGCGCAGACCGGCGACCACGGCATCCGGAGTCCCGTGCCCGATCCCGGTGGCGCCGAGGGAGCCGTACAGCGTGCTGCCGACGCGCGCCACGCGCGGGAGGACGCCCGTCGCGGTGAGCCGTCGCGCGAAGTCGAGGGCGGCCCGCATCGGTCCGACCGTATGGGAGCTCGAAGGCCCCACTCCGATGGAGAAGAGGTCGAAGGCCGAGACGTACGCAGTCACCCCTCCAGGCTACGCCGCATCGGCGCCTTCGGTTCACCCCGGTTAACTCGGCGCCGCGTCAAGCCCCTTCAGCCGCGCGTGCTTCCGAGGCATCCTGATCGGACGACACCACGAAAGGGGCCACCATGACGAACAGCACTGCCGGACAGGATCCCGCCGAGGCGCAGACGCCCACTCCCACGCCCGCCTCCGACACGAGCGCGGGCGAGGCGACCACACCCGCCGAGGCCGAATCACCCGAAGACGCCGACCCGAGCGAGGTGCCGAGCACCGAAGACCTCGAAGAGCCGAGCACCGAGAAGGACCCGGGCGAGGAACCGAAGGCGCCGAAGCGCGAAGAGCCCGAGCCGGATCACGAGGCCGTGGGGATCGGGGTCGTCGACACGGAAGAGCCGCAGGCCGGCTGAGCAGCTCGCTGAGACCCCGGATCACCGCCGAGACCCCCCGTGCAGACAGCAGCAGGGCGGGGTCTCGGTGCGAAGCCGGGGCCTCGGCGGATCTACTCGACGAGCTTTCCCGCGGTGTCGACCTCGCGCATGAGCTCGGCGATCTCGGGCGAGACCTCCGGGATCTCCTCGCGGGTGACGCCCGCGGTCGGCGAC
Source organism: Microbacterium sp. B19(2022) (assembly GCF_012030385.1). NCBI lineage: Bacteria > Bacillati > Actinomycetota > Actinomycetes > Micrococcales > Microbacteriaceae > Microbacterium > Microbacterium sp. B19(2022). Next base: position 69,166 of record NZ_JAAUVO010000009.1, on the reverse strand, counting down.
CACACCAGGTTCACCTGCAGGGTCGGGTCGGTGTCGGGGAAGTCGCTGCGGTTGTGGCATCCGCGCGTCTCCCGACGCTCGAGCGCAGCCTCGAGGGTGGCACGAGCGGCGAGCGCGGAGGCCTTGAGGTCGAACGCGTGCGCGAGGTCCTGGAAACCGGCGATATCGGGGTGGATCCCCACATCCTCCATGCGCCCCTCGATCATGTCGAGGTCGGCGAGTCCTGCACGCAGCCCGTCTTCCGAGCGGACGACGCCCGCGTACTCGGTCATCAGGTTGCGGATGGCGCGCTGCAGGGCGCGCACGTTCTCGCGCCCCTCCGCGGCGAGCAGGTCGTCGATCTCGGCCCGTGCTGCCGCGACCGCCGTCGCCGACCGGCGCTGCGCGTCGAGACCGGCCGCGTGCTCCATGGCGGCCTGCCCGACGATGCGCCCGTAGACCAGCAGCTCGATGAGCGAGTTGCCGCCGAGCCGGTTCGCTCCGTGCAGTCCGCTCGAGGCCTCGCCGATCGCGTACAGCCCCTCGACGTCGGTCTGGTGATCCTCGGGACGAACCCAGACTCCACCCATCGAGTAGTGCGCGGTCGGCGCGATCTCGATCGGGTCGGTCGTGATGTCGAGCATCTGCAGCTCCATCATCGTCTGGTAGACGCGCGGCAGCCGAGTCATGATCGTCTCGCGCGGCAGATGCGACACGTCGAGCCAGACGCCCCCGTTCTCGGTGCCGCGTCCTTCCTTGATCTCGGTGTATGCGGCGAGCGCGACGCGGTCGCGGGTCGACAGCTCCATGCGCTCGGGGTCGTACTTCTCCATGAACCGCTCTCCGAGGGCGTTGCGGAGGATGCCGCCCTCCCCACGTGCGGCCTCAGAGATCAGGGTCCCGGCGGCGTTCTCCGGTTCGATGATGCCGGACGGGTGGAACTGCACGAGCTCCGGGTCGCGCAGGCGCGCTCCGGCGTCGACCGCGAGGCGGAAGGAGTCGCCCGTGTTCTCGTCGCGACGCGACGAGGTGCGGCGCCAGATGCGGTTGTGGCCGCCGGCTGCGAGGATCACGGCATCCGCGTGGATCAGGTAGCGAGTGCCGTCGGCCTGGTCGAAGCCGTAGGCGCCGAACACGACGTTGTCGCGCACGAGCAGACGGGTGATGTAGACGTGGTCGAGGATCGGGACCTCGAGCTGCTCGGCCTTGCGCACGAGCGTGCGCTGGATCTCGAGGCCCGTGTAGTCACCGGCGAAGGCGGTGCGGCGGAAGGTGTGTGCGCCGAAGAACCGCTGCGAGATGCGGCCGTCGTCTTCTCGGGCGAAGTCCATGCCCCACCGTTCGAGGTCGCGGATGCCGCGCTCGGCGCCCTGCGTGACGATCTCGACCGTGTGCGGGTTGGCGAGCAGGTAGCTCTCCTTGATGGTGTCGGCCGCGTGCTGCTGCCAGCTGTCCTCGGCGTCCATGGTGCCCAGCGCCGCGTTGATGCCGCCGGCCGCGAGGGAGGTGTGCGCGTCCTGACGCGGACGTTTGCCGACGGCGAGGACATCGACGCCGTGTTCGGCGATCTCGATCGCTGCGCGCAGACCGGAGCCGCCGGTGCCGATCACGAGGACGGTGGTGGATATCTGACGTTCGGGGGTAGACATGCTTTCCACGCTAATTAGGGGACCCTAATAACTCCAATGCATAGTTCGAGTGGAAACGATGCCGGTAGGCTATGACCATGAACCTCGAGCAGCTCCGCGGGTTCGTCGAGGTCGCACGCCTCGGACATTTCACCCGCGCCTCCGAGCACCTGCACCTGGCACAGCCGTCGCTGAGCCGACAGATCTCCACCCTCGAGCGCGAGCTCGGCGCCGAACTGTTCCACCGCGCACGCGGCCACATCGCGCTCACGGCAGCAGGTGAGACGCTCCTCCCCCGCGCACAGCGCATGCTCGCCGAAGCCGATGCGATCCGCGACGAGATGGGCGAGCTGGCCGGCCTCCGCCGTGGGCGTGTGCGACTGGGCGCGCCGCCCACGCTCTGCATCAGCCTCGTCGCCGAGGCGATCAGCGTGTTCCACGCCAGCCATCCGGGCGTCGATCTGCATCTGACCGAGAGCGGCTCGCGCCGGCTCGTCGATCAGCTCGCCGTCGGTGCCGTCGACATCGCCCTCATCACCGAATCCGACGGTCCACCGCCGTCGGGCTTCAGCCTCACGCGCATGCCGCTGCTCGCCGAAGAACTCGTCGTCATCTCCGCCGCGACAGAGCCGCCGGTCTCGACCATGCCCGCGATGAGCCTCTCCCACTTGGCAACGCTCCCGCTGATCGCTCTCGACGAGACGTACGAGCTGCGAGCGACCACCGACGCCGCCTTCCGCGCCGAGGGCCTGGTGCCCACCCACGTGCTCGAGGGAGCCGAGATGGATGCCGTGCTGCGCTTCGTCGAACGCGGTGTCGGCGTCGCGGTGGTCCCGGCGATGGTGCTGCTCGATCGCCCCGCACTGCGGTCGGTTCGACTGACGCACCCGATGATGACCCGCACCGTGAGCCTCGCCCACCGAGCGGACGTCACCCCTGCGGTCGCGGTCGCGGCGATCCGCGAGGTCATCGTCGCCACCGCCGCGGAGGTCGCCCGCCGCGACCCCGCGATCACCAGCCTCCTCTGACGCGGCCTGCGGTCAACCCGAGAGCGCCCCACCAGCGGCCCCGAGAATGGGACCCGGATACAGCAGAATCCCCGCCGCTTTCGCGACGGGGATTCTGTACTGTCTCAACACAGTGTGCGCCCGAAGGGACTCGAACCCCTAACCTTCTGATCCGTAGTCAGATGCTCTATCCATTGAGCTACGGGCGCCCAGCCCGCTCAGCGGGCCGTGGAACAGCCTACAACAGTCCCGACGCGAAAGCGAAACGAGGCCTCAGTCGCTCGCCGCCTCGGCTTTCTGCTGCTTCTTGCGCCGCTTGGCCCGCGCGCGCTGTTCGGACGAGAGCGCTTGAAGGTCGACGAGACGCAGCGCCTGCATGCGCGCTTCGCGCATGCGGTTGTAGTCGGGATCCTGGTCAGGACGCATGCCCTCGACTCGCAGTCGGCGGTCGAGATTGTGGCGCACGTCGGCCCAGGCGGCGTCACGCGCCTCTTCGACGATCTGGGCGAGACGCTCTCGGTCTTCCATCACCTCACGCAGGCGCTGGCCGACCCCGGTGGACTGCTTGGCCCGGCGGCGCAGGTTGCGCACATCGCGGTCGCGGTAGTCGTGCGTGCCCACCGGATCGGAGTGCCGACCCCTGGCCCGCTTGCGCAGAGCGGTGACGTTGGCGGCCGCCTCTTCCGCCTCTTCGGCCATCGCCCGAAGCGCCTCCCGCGCATCGTCGATGTACTTCTCCATGTCGAAGACGCCGTCTTCGGCGATGGTGCCGATGAGGATGTGATTCTTCACGGCGAGGCGCGCGGCAGCCGTCGCGATCGCGACGCCTTCGGCGATGGCATCCGCTGTCCGTCCCACCGGTACCTCCTCTCCACGAGCGTACCGGTATCACTAGGGCCCGGTGTCGGCCAGAATGGTTCCGGATCAGCATGCCCCACCCCTCCGACATCCGCAGCCACCGCCCCGGATCGCGCACCGCAGGAGACTCATGAAACACCTCGATCTCGCCGGCAGCACCACCGTGATCACGGGAGCCGCGAACGGCATGGGCGCCGACATCGCCCGCCTGCTGGCCGCCCGAGGAGCGCACCTCGCCCTGATCGACCACGACAGTGCCGCGCTCGCGACGCTCGCCGCCGAGCTGGGGGATGCACGGGCGACCACGCACGTGGTCGACCTCCGCGACGACGACGCCGTGTTCGCCGCCGCCACCGAGATCACCGCAGCGCATCCGAGGATCAACGCCCTCATCACCTGCGCCGGCTCGTCGATGCTCGGAAACCTCGACCAGCTCACGATGGAGGAGATGCGCTGGCTCACCGACGTGAATCTCTGGGGCACGGTCTCGATCACCAAGGCGCTGCTGCCCGCCCTCCGCGCTGCGCCCGCCGCGCACATCACCCACTTCGCGAGCGTGTACGCACTCGCCGCTCCGGCCGGACGCATCCCCTACGCGCTGAGCAAGTTCGCCGTGCGGGGCTTCTCCGAGGCGCTGCGGCACGAGCTGGAGGGCACCACGGTCAGCGTCGGAGCGGTGTACCCGGCAGGCGTGCGCACCGGCATCATCCTGCACGGGCGCTACGCCGCCGCGATCGATCCGGAAGTCGCCGCCCGTGCCGCCGCGGCGCAGGCCGCGATGTACCACACCGACCCGGCGGATGCCGCAGCCCGCATCATCCGGGCGACCGAGCGACGGGCTGCCCGCACGATGGTCGGACGCGAGGCACGGCTCATCGACGTGCTCACGCGCATCGCCCCATCGTCGTACTGGCGCGTGATGCGGCGGCCGCTGCGCGCGGCGATCGACACGACCACGCCCGCCACCTGACCCCACCGGCCGGCCCGGGTCAGCGGACCGCGCCCACCCAGATGCCCGAGGCCCAGGCCTGCTGATCGCCGTTGCAGCCGACCGAGCCGGGGTAGCCGCGGACGACGGCCATGCAGTTGGCGAGGAACTCCGGGTCGTTGCCGAACATCGAGGCGTAAGCGCCCGAAGACGTGAGCGCGCCCCAGACCCGGAACTGGTAGATGTGCGCGAGCTCGTGCGCCATGGCCCAGTTCAACCGGCCCGCACTCCAGTTCGCGATGTCGCCGCGGTACTTGATGTAGCCGTTGCTGTTGGCGCAGGCCGGCGCGTTCCCGCCCGCGCACGACGACGACTCGTACAGCCCGACGCCGCCTCCGCCGACGAGGTCGAGCGCCGCCCGCACCCGCGCGTACCCGTCGGGCCCGCTCGATGTCCAGGCCGGGCCACCCGGCCCTGCGCTCTGCGCGGCCTGCACCGAGGCGACCTGCGTGCCGACCTTCTCGGCGAGCGCATGCACCGTGGCCGTGGCGGCGGTGACGGTCGCGGGGTCGTCCGACTCGGCCAGCACGGTCTGCTGCGCCGACAGCGCGGCCGCCCGATGAGAGGCCGTGTCGACCATCCCCTGTGCGTTGTCGAAGACGCGGCTCAGAGCCGCGATCTCGGCGACGAATGCCGGCCGGACGGCGAGCACCGACGCGCGGTCGGCGGTGTCCTGCTCGGCCTGCGCGATGGTCGCCTCGAGATACTCGGTGCGCTGCCTGGCCTCGTGGTACTGCTGCGACAGGGTGCCGAATTCCGCCACGGCCGCGACGCGCTCCTGCTCGAGGGCATCCGCCCTGGCGAGCACTCCGGCGGACAGCACGACCGCCGCCGCGAGCGTGACCGCCAGCACCCGGCGCATCACCGGAGGAACCCCGTGGTGTCGCCGATCTCGGCATCCTGTTCAGCGATCTGCGAACGCAGCGCGGTGAGCTTCTGCGCGAGCTCGAGGTTCTCGCCGTGGGACTCGTCCAGGGCGCGCTCGACACGGACGATCTCCGCTTTGACGGCGGTGAGGGCTGCCACCCGCTCCTGATCGGCGATCGCGACCAGCGCGACTCCCCCGAGAAGCAGCAGGCACCCGACCGCGACAGCAAGACTCCGCATCTCGCTCCCCAGAACAGCGCAACGTTTCCGGACCGACTCCGATCGGACCAATATACAACTGGACCCGTCGTCGGTGTTCCCGAATCTGCGCGAGCGGGATGGCGCCGGTTCAGACGAGCAGGTCGCTGCCGTCGTCGAGACGTCGCTCCGCCGCCGACTGGCCGCTGGCGAGGTGGGCTGGCACGATACGGCGCAGCGCCTCCGTGTCGCGTGCGGCCACCGCCTCGAGGATGATGCGGTGCTCGTCGGCCATGGCGAGCAGATCGTCGTGCTGCCCGAACAGCCACCGCAGCCGCGTGAGGAACACGGCGATGAGCTCCCCGAGCATCTCGTTCCCCGCGAGTTCGACCGCGACCTCGTGGAACTCGGCCGCCGCGATCCGCGCGGCCTCGGAGTCCTCGGCCGTGGCCGCTGCGAGCTCGCGCTCGTAGGCGGCTCTGATCCGGGCGATGCCCGCCTCATCATGGCGTTCGGCGGCGAAGACGAAGATGAGCGTCTCGATGGCCTCGCGGACCTCGGCGAAATCCTGGATGTCGCGGCGGGTGAACTCGCGCACGACCGCCCAGGTGCGGGGGCGTGCGACGACGACCCCTTCGGCCACGAGGGTGCGGATGGCCTCGCGGACCGGGAGGCGGGAGACGCTCAGTTCGGCCGCGATGTCGCGCTCCACCAGACGCGAGCCGGGCGCACGTCTGCCCAGCACGATGTCGTCGCGCAGGATGCGCGTGACCCTGACCGATTCGAGTTCGCCGCTTGTCCCCATAGCCCCCGCCATCTGGGCATTCTCGCATCACGGGCCGGGTTACTCAACTTTTGGTATCCCAACACGCCCGGGATGCCTCGGTCCGGGACGAGCGCGCGAGACGCGGAAGGTCTCCGTCGCGCTCGTCCCGCCGGGCTCAGGGGAGGCGGTTGGCGATCGCGATGTTCGCGGTCAGCTCCTGGGCGTTCTGTCGCACGACGTACGCGGGACGATCACGCTCGACCCGCCACGACTCGCTCAGCGGCCCGACGTTGACCGTGTCGAAGCCGGCCTCGTCGTAGAAGCGGGTGACGAACGCGACGGCCTCGGCGTCGTCGCCGGCGGTGGCCAGTGCTCGACGGTCCGGGTCACCGGCCGGCTTGCCGTCGGTCGTGATGTCGGCCGCGAGGATCTGGTTGAACGCCTTCGCGATCTTCGAGTCCGGCAGCGCGCGCTGAACCAGCTCCGACGTCGTCGTCTCGCCCTTGTCCAGGGCCTCGATGTGACCGTCGCGCTCGAAGTAGTAGTTGTTCGTGTCGAGCACGATCTTGCCGGCGAGTTGTGCGGCGGGGAGCGCGTCGATCGCCCCGAGAGGAACGGTCACGACCGCGACGTCCGCAGCTGCCGCGGCGTCTTCCGCCGTGGCGGCCTTCGCGCGGGGCCCGAGCTCCTCCACGAGGTCCGCGAGCGTCTCCGGACCGCGGGAGTTGGCGATCACGACGTCGTAGCCGTTCGCCACCGCGACCCGCGCGACCTGGCTGCCGATGTGTCCTGCACCGATGATTCCGAGAGTAGTCATGCTGGGGGCAACGTCGAGCAGAGCGGACTATTCCCTGCGAGTCGGGCTGTGTCGTCCCGTGACCGGCGTCACAGTTCGCGCAGCAGCGTCTGCTCGGTCCGCCGGTAGCCGAGGCTCTCGTACAGCTCGACGGCGGCGGCGTTGAAGCCGAACACGTGCAGCCCTATCGAGTCGGCGCCGAGCCGGCGGGCCTCGCGTTCAGCAGCGTGCATCAGCTCTCGCCCGTACCCCTTGCGGCGCTGATCTGCAGCGACCTCGATGTCGAGCACGAACGCATGCGCACGTCCATCGCGTTCGCGCATGCCGAGCCAGAGGATGCCGACCTCGACGCCGTCGACCGCGGCCGTGAAGAGCTCCTGCCCCGGGGTGGCGAGGCCGTCCGGCAGCTCCTCGACCAGCTGACGGTGGGACTCCGCGGCAGCTTCCTCGGGCGAGAACCGGCCGGAAGACACGAGGTCCTGGGCGAATCCCGCTTCCGATGCCGTGACGAAGCGGGGGAACCTCTCCGCGGTCATCGGCACCACCTCCACGTGCGCGGCGACATCGCGGGAGGGCAGCGGCTCGAGCACCATCTGGATCGACGCGACCGTGAAGCCACGACCGTCGACCAGGGCGTGACCTGCCGCCTGCTGCGGGAACAGCGGCACACTGATCTGCGTGGCGCCCATGTCGCGGGCGACGGCGAGGATCCGCGCGACCAGGGCGTCGTTCTGCGCGCCGGTCAGGCCGGTCTCGACGGCGAGATCGAGCAGGAACAGCTTCCGGCCGCCGAGCACCAGCCACAACGTGCCGAGCTCGCGTTGACGCTCATCGACGATACGCATGACCCGTGCCGTCGGCGTCGCCGAACCCTGCGGCAGTAGCTCGTCGAAGTACTCATCGGCGAACGCGACCGCGTCGTCCCCGACACGTCTGCCCGAGGCCAGGTTGCCGTCGATGAGGCGCTGCCTGGCCGCGCCCCGCCACTCGTCGAAGCGTTCCGAGGGCAGCGGCTTCAGATGCACGGGCATGCATCCATCCTGCACCTCAGCTGCGGGTGAGCGCGTCTTCCGCGGCGACCCAGGCGAGCATGGCGCACTTGACCCGCGCCACGTACTTCGACACCCCGCCGAGGGCTGCGGCATCGCCGAGCAGTTCTTCGTCGGGCTCGATCTTGCCGCGGGAGCGCATCGCCTCGCGGAACGCCGCGATGCGGATCTCGAGGTCTTCGACGCTGAGTCCTTCGGCGAGCTCCGCCAGCAGGGAGGCGGAGGCCTGGGAGATCGCGCAGCCGTGGCCCTCCCACGCGATCGCCTCGACAGCACCGTCGGCGCTGCGGTGCACCTGCAGCGTGATCTCGTCGCCGCAGGTCGGGTTCAGCTGATGCGACTGCGCCGGGATCTCGTCGCGCAGCCCGTAGCCGTGCGGGGTGCGCGAGTGGTCCAGGATCAGTTCCTGATACAGGTTCTGCAGGTCGCTCATGCGCCCCTCCGGAAGAAGTCGATCGCTCCGGCAACGCCCTCGACTACGGCATCCACCTCGGCCTCTGTCGTGTACAGGTAGGTGCTCGCCCTGGTGGACGAGGTCACGCCCAAGCGCCGGTGCAGCGGCTGGGCGCAGTGGTGTCCGACGCGCACGGCGATGCCGAGGTCGTCGAGGAACTGCCCGACATCGTGCGAGTGGATGCCGGCGACGTCGAAGCTCGCGAGCCCCACGCGCGGCAGGTCGATCCCGGCACCGAGCACCCGGACCCCGTCGATCGCGCTGAGCCCGTCGACGAGCCGACGCCCGAAGGCGGCCTCATGCGCGGCGATGCGCGGCATCCCCACCTCGGTCAGATAGTCCACGGCCGCGGCGAGCGCGATGGCCTGCGATACCCGCTGCGTGCCGGCCTCGAACCGCTGCGGCGGCGGCAGGTACTCGGCTTCGGTCGTGGTGACGGTGGTGATCATCGAGCCGCCGGTGAGGAACGGGGGCATCGCGGCCAAGACCTCGCGGCGACCGTAGAGCACCCCGATGCCGGTGGGACCGAGCATCTTGTGGCCGGACAGCACGGCGAAGTCGACGCCGAGGGCTCGCACGTCGAGCGGCAGGTGCGGTGCCGACTGACAGGCGTCGAGCAGCGTCAGGGCGCCGACCTCGCGGGCGAGAGCGACCAGGCGCTCGACCGGATTGATCACGCCGAGCACGTTGGAGACGTGTGTGAACGCCACGAGCTTCGTCCGCGCGGTGATGAGCTCGGCCGCGGCGTCGAGGCGCAGTGCACCGTCGTCGTCGAGCGGGATCACCTTCAGCGTCGCGCCGGTGCGGGCCGCGAGCTCCTGCCACGGGATGAGGTTCGCGTGGTGCTCCATCTCGGTCGTGACGATCTCGTCGCCCTCACGCAGCCGGAGCCGCTCGGCAGCCGCTCCTCCGCGACCGAGCGACGCGTTCGACAGCGAGTAGGCGACGAGGTTTATCGCCTCGGTCGCGTTCGAGGTCCAGACGACCTCGTCGTCGGCGGCCCCGATGAAACGCGCGAGAGTGCCACGAGCGTCTTCGAACAACTCGGTCGCCTCGGCGGCGAGCGTGTGCGCCCCGCGGTGCACGGCCGAGTTCATGGTGGTCGAGAACTCGCGCTCGGCATCCAGCACGGCCGACGGACGTTGCGATGTCGCGCCCGAGTCGAGGTACACGAGCGGATGCCCCTGCACCTGCGTGTGCAGGATCGGGAAGTCCTCGCGGATGCGCTGCACCTCGGTCTCGCTCAGAGGGGCGATCACGTCGACACCGGAAGAAACGCTCATCGTTCCAGTTTCCCACCTGTGAGCCCGGGGTGGGCCCGCGGGTCAGCGACCGTCGAGCGTCTTCGCGTCGGCGACCTCGTCGTAGCGGTCCTGTGCGTCGAGCACATCCTCCACGTGCGACTCCGCCCAGACCTGCAACGCCTGGAGCGGTTCGTGCAGGCTTCGTCCGAGCGGGGTGAGCAGGTAGCGCGAATGGCCGTCGTCGCCGACCGATCGCTCCAGCATCCCGTCGCGTTCGAGGGCCCGGAGCGTGTCGACGAGCACCTTCTTCGTGATCCCGTCCATCCGGTGGTGCAGCTCGCCGAAGCGCAGCGGCTGCTCGTGCAGGAGGACGACGATCATCGCGGTCCACTTGTTCGCGATGCGGGCGAGCGATGCCCGAGACGGGCAGCTGGCGGAGAACACCGTCCACGTGCGCGACATGCGCTGCTCCTCCCGGTGACGTTGAAGTAACCGCGCCCTCGGCGAGACGCTGGATGCTCCACAGTACCGACCACTCGAGAAGGAGCATCATGTCGGCGATCGATGTTGTAGGACAGTACGGTGCGGCGCTGGCCGCGGGAGACATGGAGGCGCTGGCGGCCACCTTCCATCCGGATGCCGTGTGGCACCAGCCGGGCGCCAACCAGGCGTCCGGCGACCACGTCGGCCCCGACGCGATCCTCGCCCACCTCGGCCGCTTCATGGAACTCAGCGGCGGCACGTTCGTGCTCGAGACCGACTCGGCGACGGAGGCCGGCGACCTCGTCTCCGCCACCGTGCGCTTCCGCGCGCAGCGCGCCGGACGCGATGACCTCGACCAGCACGGCGTCGACGTCTTCCGCATCGCGGGCGACCGCATCGCCGAAGTCTGGCTCATCAGCGAGGACCAGGAGGCGGAGGACCGCTTCTGGGGTCAGAGCTGACCGACCGGCGTCGGGCGGTCGCACTCTCGACCGCTCGACGCCCGCGCCCCTAGGCTCGACCCATGATCGCCCCGGACACGCTGCTCGCTTTCGTCGTCGCGGCGTTCGTCATGGTGGTGATCCCCGGTCCGACCGTGCTGTTCACGATCGGCCGGGCCATGGCTCTCGGGCGGATGGGCGGGTTCCTCAGCATTCTCGGCACGGCGATCGGCTCGATCGTGCTGGTCGTCGCGGTCGCGCTCGGCGTCGGCACGATCATCGCCCAGTCGGCCGTGCTGTTCACCATCGTCAAGGTGCTCGGCGCCGGCTACCTGATCTTCCTCGGCATCCAGGCCATCCGGCACCGGAAGGATGCGGCGCGCGCGATGGTCGCCGCTCCGGCGCGGCGCTCGGGATGGCGGCTGCTCACCGAGGGCTTCGTCGTGGGAGTCACCAATCCGAAGTCCATCGCGTTCTTCCTCGCGATCCTGCCGCAGTTCGTCGACCTGCAGGCGGGCTCCGTCGCCGCCCAGCTCTTCCTGCTCGGCGTGATCGTCGTCGTCATCGGCGTGACGTGCGATGCCGTCTGGGTCCTCCTCGCCAGCGCCGCCCGCGATTGGTTCGGCCGCTCGCCTCGCCGCATCGAGGCGATGGGTGCGACCGGCGGCGGGCTCATGATCGCGCTCGGGGCGTTCCTGCTGGTCTGGAGCGAGAAGCCCGCGACCGCGTGAGCGCCCGGCGCGGCCCTGCTCACATGCGGGCGAAGCGCGCCCGGGCGATGCAGAAGACCCCGTAGATCGCGAAGCCCGCGCCGACCGCTCCCAGCGCGAGTCCGCCGAGCGGCAGCTCCAGCAGACTGTGCAGCGCCGCATCGAGCCCCGCGCCCTTCTCCGGGTCCTGCGTCACCGCAGCGACCACGAACAGCACACCGGTCACGCCCACCGCGATGCCCTTGCCGAAGTAGCCGATCACCCCGAGCGTCACGATGCCACCGCGTGCGACTCCCGTCGGCAGATCGAGCAGTTTCTCGAAGCCGCGCGTGAAGCCGCCCACGACGAAGCCGATCCCCACGCCGACCACGGACAGCCCGATGACGACGAGCAGGGCGACGCCGCCCGGAGCGGAAAGCACCACGGAGCTGAGGGTCTTCGACGCCGTCTCCGAATCGGCGTTGCCACCCAGCGCGTAGATGAGGGCCATGCCCGCGACCACGAGGTAGGCGAGCGCGATGCCGAAGAGCTTCACACGCTGCCCCCACTTCTTCGTCTCGGCGGGGTCGGCGGCGAGGAACGCGCTCGCGATCTGCCACACGGCCAGAGCGATCAGCCCCGTGGCGACGAGCACGAGCAGCAATCCGCCGACCGGGTTGTTCCGGATCTGCTCCATCGCGCCGTCCTGGTCGGCGTCTCCCGACGCCCCCGCGGCGATGGTGATGGCGATCGCGCCGATGATGACGTGGATCAGGCCGAGGACGACAAACCCGACACGGGCGATGCGGCGGAAGGCGGTGGACCCCTTGGCGACGCGCGCAGCGTGCTTGACCGTGCTCATCATTGAAGGGTATCGCCGGCAGCGGACGCGGTGGAGGGGCTTGCTTTCCCGGCGCCTCTCGGCATCAGACGCTCGAAGACACGGGCTGCCGGAGGATGGTACGCAGCTTCGCCGGATCGGTGCGACGCAGGTCGCTCAGGTAGATCTCGTGATGCAGACCGCTCATCGTCAGACCGTGCTCGGGGATGAAGCGGTGATGCAGGTCGTCGAGGACCGGCCCCTCGTCGTCGAACGGACCGACGTGCAGAGTCTGCACGCTCGTCCCCTCGTCGAGGGTCTCGAGCCGCACGGCTCCGAGTGCAGGCACCGGCTCCTTCTTCTTCGCCGCTTTCTGCGCCACGGACTCCACCGCGTCGGCGAATATGGAAGGCGTGATGTGGTCGCCGACCATGATCATGAGCGTCCACTGCCAGGCCGACTTGTCTCGGTGGGTGGTGAACGACTCCATGTCGGATGCGTGCCAGAGTCCCTCGAGGGGCATCACCACCGTGTCGATGCCGAGCTCGTTTCGGCTGGCGAACTTGAGCGTGTAGGCCACAGGGAACAGGGCCGAGACCGCCTCCGAATAGGCCGGAGAGGTGTTCGGGTCTCCGGCGCCGTCGATCATCAGATACTGCATCGGCGGCACCTCGACGATGCGGAACTCACCCCGCTTCGCCCGATACGCGTCGAGGGTCTTCTTGGGGTCGATCGCCGCCATGACGTGCCTCCCTGGTTCCGTGCGCCCAGTGTGACACGAGGTGCAGACACGGGAGTCGGTCTCGCCGGAGTTACCTTCGAGTCTCGAAGGTAACTCCGGCCTTTTTCGTTCTTCGTCCGCAAATCTCCGGTCGTCCGGGAGAGTTCTGGGTCATCCAGCCATCTAACGTGGATCATCACGAAACGATCACGTTCCCTTGACTTCGAGTCTCGAACTCAAGAAAGTGATCCGAGGCGGATCCCGAATGGCCGGGACGCTGACCCTCCGGACTTCGGCCGGAGGACGCATTGCACAGCAAAGGAGCTCGGAATGAAGAAGAAGTATGCACTCGCGGCCCTCGGCCTCGCGGGAGTCCTCGCCCTCGCCGGTTGCGGCGGCGGCGGAGCCGGCTCCGCGGGCGGCGACACGAAGGCCTCCGGCGACAAGGGTGACCTGCTGATCGGCGTGTCCATGCCGACGCAGACCTCCGAACGCTGGATCGCCGACGGCACCGCCGTGCAGGAGGGGCTGGAGAAGGCCGGCTATCAGGTCGAGCTGCAGTACGCCGGCGACGACATCCCGACGCAGGGCCAGCAGATCGACCAGATGATCACCAAGGGCGCAGACCTCCTGGTCATCGCCGCGATCGACGGCACCGCGCTGTCGTCGCAGCTCGACGCCGCTGCGGCAGCGAAGATCCCGGTCATCTCCTACGACCGCCTCATCCGCGACAGCGAAAACGTCGACTTCTACGTGACGTTCGACAACTACAAGGTCGGCGTGCAGCAGGCCACCTCGCTGCTGGTCGGCCTCGGCGTGCTCGACGAGGACGGCAAGGACACCGGAGAGAAGGGCCCGTTCAACATCGAGCTCTTCGCCGGCTCGCTCGACGACAACAACGCGCACTTCTTCTGGCAGGGGGCGATGGACACGCTGCAGCCCTACATCGACGAGGGCGTGCTCTCGGTGCCGTCGGGTCAGACCGACATCGAGCAGGCGGCGATCCTGCGCTGGCAGCAGGAGACCGCGCAGAAGCGCATGGAGGATCTGCTCACCTCGACGTACGGCGGCGACACCAAGCTCGATGGAGTGCTCTCCCCCTACGACGGGATCTCGCGCGGCATCATCACGGCACTCCAGGGCACCGGCGGTTTCGGCGCGACCATCGCCGACGGTCTCCCGATCGTCACCGGACAGGATGCCGAGATCGGCTCCATCAGCCTGATCGATCAGGGCGTGCAGTTCGCGTCGATCTTCAAGGACACGCGCAAGCTCGCCGAGCAGTCGGTCGTCGTCGCGGAGGACATGCTCGAGGGCGAGGAGCCCGAGGCGAACGACACGGAGACCTACGACAACGGCGTGAAGGTCGTGCCGTCGTACCTCCTGCAGTCGGACATCGTCTACAAGGACAACATCACCCCGCTGCTGGTCGACTCGGGTTACTGGACCCAGGCCGAAGTCGACTCCGGCGTCGCCGAGTAATCATCGCTCCGGGGCGTGGCGTCGACACGACGTCACGCCCCTCTCGACGGAAAGGAGCCGGTTCATGACGACACCGGTACTGCAGATGCGGGAGATCGAGAAGAGCTTTCCCGGCGTCAAGGCGCTCCAGGGCGTCGACCTCGATGTCCGCCGCGGCGAGATCCACGCGATCTGCGGCGAGAACGGCGCGGGGAAGTCCACTCTCATGAAGGTGCTGTCGGGTGTCTACCCGCACGGTGCGTACGAGGGCGAGATCGTCTACGAGGGCGAAGAGGCGAAGTTCGGATCCATCAGCGACTCCGAGCACGTCGGCATCGTGATCATCCATCAGGAGCTCGCGCTGATCCCCTACCTCAGCGTCGCGGAGAACATCTTCCTCGGCAACGAGCGTCGGGGGGCGGGCGGGCTCATCGACTGGGACCGAGCGAACTCCGAGGCCTCGCAGCTGCTCGCCCAGGTCGGTCTCGACGAGAACCCCGCCACGCCGGTCGGCCAGCTCGGCGTGGGCAAGCAGCAGCTCGTCGAGATCGCGAAGGCACTGTCGAAGAACGTGCGCCTGCTCATCCTCGACGAGCCGACCGCCGCGCTCAACGACACCGACTCGGCGCACCTGCTCGACCTACTCCGGCGCCTGCGCGACGGCGGGATGACGTCGATCATCATCTCGCACAAGCTCAACGAGATCGACGCGATCGCCGACCGCACGACGATCCTCCGCGACGGCCGGTCCATCGAAACGCTCGACATGAGCGATCCGGCCTCGACGCAGGACCGGATCATCCGCGGCATGGTCGGGCGCGACCTCGCCCACCGCTTCCCGGAGCGGGTGCCGGAACTCGGCGAGGAGGTGCTGCGGATCGAGAACTGGACCGTGCATCACCCGACCCAGCCGGGACGGATCATGGTCGACGACGCCTCCCTCACCGTGCGCGCGGGAGAGGTCGTCGGCATCGCCGGGCTGATGGGCGCCGGACGCACGGAACTCGCCATGAGCGTCTTCGGCCGCACCTACGGGCGGAACGCGAAGGGACGAGTCCTCGTCCGCGGCAAAGAGGTCGACACGTCGACCACGAGCGCCGCCATCCGCGCCGGGATCGCCTACGCGACCGAGGATCGCAAGAAGTTCGGGCTGAACCTCATCGACGACATCCGCCACAACATCACCCTCGCGTCGCTGCGGATGATCAGCCCCGGCGGCTGGATCGACGCGAACAGGGAACTCCGGATCGCGGAGCAGTACCGCGCCGAGATGAACATCAAGACGCCCAGTGTGCTCCAGCTCGTGGGCAACCTCTCCGGCGGCAACCAGCAGAAGGTCGTGCTCAGCAAGTGGATCCAGACGGAGCCCGACGTGCTGATCCTCGATGAGCCCACGCGCGGCATCGACATCGGTGCCAAGTACGAGATCTACACCATCATCAACCGCCTGGTCGCGGCGGGGAAGGGCGTGCTCGTCATCTCGTCCGAGCTGCCCGAGCTGCTGGGCATCTGCGACCGCATCTACACCCTGGCCTTCGGCAGGATCACCGGCGAGCTGCCGGCCGCCGAGGCCACCCAGGAGAACCTCATGCAACTCATGACTGTCGAAAGGACGGCCGAACGATGACCGGCGTCACCAACCTGTTGAGCCTCGCCACGCGCAACCTGCGCCAGAGCGGCATCCTCGTCGCCTTCATCGCGATCGTGGCCTTCTTCGCCATCCTGAACCCGACGTTCCTCTCCCCGGGGAACCTCACGAACATCGTTTTGCAGTACTCCTACATCCTGATCCTCGCGATCGGCATGGTGATCGTCATCATCGCCGGTCACATCGACCTCTCGGTCGGCTCGGTCGTCGCCCTCACGGGTGCCACCGCCGCGGTCCTCGTGATCCGGATGCAGCTGCCCTGGTGGGTCGGCGTCATCGCCGCGCTGGTGGTCGGCCTCCTGGTCGGGGCATGGCAGGGCTTCTGGGTGGCGTTCGTCGGCATCCCGGCGTTCATCGTGACGCTCGCCGGCATGCTGCTCTTCCGCGGCCTGACCTTCATCGTGCTGGGCAACGTCTCGCTGTCGCCCTTCGGCGGCACCTATTACTCGATAGCCAACGGATTCTTCAACGGACTCTTCGGCGGCTACGGGGTCGACGTGTTCACCCTCGTGATCTTCGCCATCGGCGTGGGAGGCTATGCGGTGTGGCAGGTGCGCAGCCGACGCTCGAAGGTCGCACACCAGCAGTCGGTCGAGGCGCTGGGCTGGTTCATCCTGAAGATCGCCCTGATCGCCGCCGTCGTGATGTGGTTCGGCTACCAGCTGTCCACCAGCCGCGGTCTCCCCTTCGTACTCATCCTCCTCGCCGTGCTGATCATCGCCTACTCGGTCATTACGCAGAAGAGCGTGTTCGGGCGTCACGTCTACGCGATCGGCGGCAACCTGCACGCCGCCCTGCTGAGCGGCGTGAACGTGCGCCGGGTCAACTTCTGGATCTTCGTGAACATGGGACTGCTCGCCGGTGTCGCCGGAGTCGTCTTCTCCTCACGCACGAACGGCGCACAGCCGGGAGCCGGGAACATGTTCGAGCTCGACGCGATCGCCGCCTGCTTCATCGGCGGCGCCGCCGTCACCGGTGGCGTGGGGCGCGTCGGCGGAGCGATCGTCGGCGGTCTGATCATGGCGGTGATGAGCAACGGCATGCAGCTCATGGGTCTCGACCAGGCGACGCAGCAGGTCGTGAAGGGTCTGGTGCTCCTGATCGCTGTGGCGTTCGACGTTTGGAACAAGCGTCGGGCGGGTGCCGCACGCTGACCCCGGCGGTGCCGATCCCACGCGATATGCTCCCGCTATGAGCAGATGGTCGAGCGGTTCCCAATCGGGATTGCGCGAGGCCAACACGGCCAAGATCGTCGACGCGGTCAAGCGCTTCGGCGGGCTCACCCAGGTCGAGCTCGCCGAAGCGACCACCCTGTCGACGGCGACGGTGTCGGCGATCGTGAAGGAGCTCTCGCTCTCGGGCCTTGTGGAGACCCACCCCACCTCGCGGAGTGGCCGGCGCGCACAGCTGGTCACCATCGCTCGGCGTGCCGGGCTGGTGGCCGCCGTGCATATCGGAAGCCGCAGCATGCGGGTGCGTCTCAACGACGTCGGGCAGTCCGTGCTCGCCGACCGGTCGATGCCGCTGCCCGCCGACCACGCCGAGGACACTGTGCTCGATCGCATCACGCTCCTCATCATCGAGATGCTCGACATGATCGCGGCGCAGGCCGATGAGCTGATCGGCCTCTGCATCGCGATTCCGGCGCCCATCGACCCCGACACCGGTCTGGTCGCCTATCCCGGCGTCATGCGGCGGTGGGAATCGCAGCCCATCGCCGCGGTCGTCGAGCAGCGCCTCGGATGCCCGGTGCTGGTGGAGAAGGACGCCAACCTCGCCGCGCTCGCCGAGGCGACGCTCGGCACGGCTCGGGACGTCTCGGACAGTCTGTTCGTCAACGCCTCGTACACGACGAGCGCCGGCGTGATCATCGATTCGAAGCTCTACCGCGGACGCGGCGGCACGGCGGGGGAGATCGGGCACGTGCAGGTCGATCCCACCGGGTCCATCTGCCCCTGTGGTCAGCGCGGCTGCCTCGAGACCGTCGTCGGAGCTGAGGCGGTCACGGCACCGCTGCGGGCCGCCTACGGCCAGGTCACCTTCAAGGACGTCATCGCCCGCGCCGCCGCCGGCGACCCTGGCTGCGCGCGAGTCGTGTCCGATGCGGGTACGACGCTCGGCCGCGTGGTCGCGGGTGTCTGTCAGACGCTCGACCCCGAGATCATCACGATCGGCGGTGAGCTGACCGACGCCGGCCCGGTCTTCCTGCTGCCGTTCGCCGCGGCGCTGCGCGAGCATGCGCCACAGCGGCGCGCTCCTCGCCGCGAACCGATCCCCGCGTCGTTCGGCAAGGACACGGTGCTCGTCGGCGCGACCATCCACATCCTGCAGTCGACCGACCCCTCCCAGCTTCTCGAGGGACGCCCATGACTCTCTCGGCGTCGCAGGCGGAGCCGCTGCTCACCCTGAGCGGCATCACGAAGCGCTTCGGCGCCGTCGAGGCGCTCACCGACGTCGACTTCACGGTGAACGCCCGTGAAGTGGTCGGTCTCGTGGGCGACAACGCCGCGGGCAAGTCGACGCTGGCCAAGGTCATCGCGGGTGCTCTCACCCCGACCTCCGGCGAGATCCGCATCAACGGCGAGCGCGTCGACATCTCCTCCCCCGCCGAGGCGAACCGACTCGGCATCGCGACGGTCTTCCAGGACCTCGCCGTCTGCGAGAACCTCGACGTCACGGCGAACGTCTTCCTCGGACGCGAGCTGCGCACCTCCAAGGGCATGCTGCGCGAGGGCGAGATGGAGAATGCGACCCGGCAGGCGCTGACCGATCTGGCGGCCAACATCCCGTCGACCCGCACGCCGCTCAACTCCCTGTCCGGCGGCCAGCGACAGGCCGTGGCGATCGCGCGAACGCTCATCAGCCAGCCCCGGCTGGTCGTGCTCGACGAGCCGACCGCCTCGCTCAGCGTCGCGCAGACCGCCGACGTGCTCACCCACATCGAGCAGCTGCGCGAGCTCGGACTCGGCGTCGTGTTCATCAGTCACAACATCGCCGACGTGCAGGCGGTGTCCGACCGGGTCGAGGTGCTGCGGCATGGCCGCAACAACGGCAGCTTCTCCAGCCAGGATGCCGCCTACTCCGACCTCATCGCTGCGATCATCGGCACCTATCGCCCGCCGAGGAAGGGCGATGCCCCGCGCTGAGCGATCTCCACGCGGGGCACCTGGGTTCAGCCCTGTTCGACCGGCAGCCAGAGCTCGCACGACGCGAAGTCGCCGGTGAATTCGAGGTAGCGCACGATCGAGGGGCCGGGCCGCAGCCGCCACGGGTTCGAGGGGAACCACTCGGTCGCCGTGGCCGCCCACAGGTTCTGCAGCGTCGCCGGGAACGGACCCCGCGCGGCGAAAACCGCCCAGGACCCTTCGTCGAGGCGCAGGGAATCGAGGTCGTCGGGCACCGCGGTGGTGTCCTGCAGCGCGACGCCGTGCAGATACGTGAGCAGTGTGCCCTCCGGCGCATCCGGCTCGACATCGGCGGTGACCGCGAGGATCCCCGCCGGTTCGGCGTCGGCGAGCGCCTTGAGGCGCTCGTGCTCCTCGGGCGGGATCGCGGTGATGTGCGCCTGGATGTGCGGGTTGACGCCCTCGTGGATCAGCGGGACCTCGGCGGCGTGGCCGGCGAGGACGAATGCGGGACGGTGGGTGATGGTGACGTCCATCGGGGTGCTCCCTTCGACGCTCAGGCGGAACCGGAGCGTGTGTTGTGTATGGAGAGGACCCCCATCTCGGCGCGCGTCGGCCGGGCCGATGCCGTGCACAGCACGGAAGGCACGGGCGAAAGCCTCGACCGAGCCGTACCCGTGGCGCACGGCCACATCGAGCAGACTCGAGGCGCCGGCGGCGAGTTCCGCCCCGGCGAGCGTCATGCGACGGCGCCGCACGTACTCCGAGAGCGGCATGCCGGCCAGCGCCGAGAACATCCGACGCAGGTGGTATTCGGTCGTGCCGTGCTCGCGTGCGAACCCGGCGACGTCGATCTCGTCGGAGCGGCTGGCTTCGACGCGGTCGACCAGGGCGTTGAGCGTTCCGATCATGAGGTCCTCCTTTCCCCACCATCGTCGCCGCGCCAGCGCCGCCGGCACCCGACTTCTCCGGTCGGATGCGATCGGCTCCCCGTCAGAGTTCGACGGGCGGTGCCGGCTCGTTCTCGGCGGCCTCGGGATGACGGGCGAGATTCACGATCGCGGCGACGAGGCCGCCCCAGATCGTGACCATGGCGATGATCATCATGACGATCGCTGTCGTGGTCATGCGCGTTCTCCCTTCTCCGGCGTCGCGACGATCGGAACAGCCGACGTCTCCGCATCCGGCTCGTACTGCTCCTCGACCAGGAACTCGTCGTACTCCGGGTCGTCCTTCGCGTGCGAGCGTCCGCTCCACGGCAGCGCCGACAGCAGCAGCGCCAACACGACCAGGGCGATCACCATGCCCCAGCCGAAGATCGCGAGGAACCACCCCGGGTACCCGCTGTACGGCTCGTTGATCTTCGCCATGAGCTCGCTGACGAGCAGGTAGCCGAGCACGAGCGGCGCGAGCACGCCGACGAGCAGCTTCCAGAGCAGTCCGACCCGGAAGCTGGAGCGGCGATTGAGGTGCTCGACGAACACCGGGAGCTTGTGCAGCAGCCACGCCACGATGATCACCGCCACCAGCGCGACGGCCATGATGCCGAACGCATTGACGAAGGCATCCGCCGTATCGAGCACGGAGAGCGCCGTGGTGGTCGAGAACAGCGCCATCGAGACGATCGCGAGCGGGATGGCCACCGTGAGCGTCGTGCGCACGCGCGCCCAGCCCAGCTTGTCCTGCAGCGCGGCGACGATCACTTCGAGGATCGAGATGAGTGAGGTGACCCCCGCGAACACGAGCGCGCCGAAGAACAGCACACCGATGATCGAGCCCCCGGTGGCCTGAGAGACGATCGTCGGAAAGGCGATGAACGCCAGCCCGATGCCCGAGGACGCGACGCCGGCGACCTCGGTCCCCTGTGCCTGCGCCATGAACCCGAGTGCGGCGAAGACGCCGATACCGGCGAGGATCTCGAAGCCGGAGTTGGCGAAAGCCACGACCAGCCCGGATCCGGTGAGGTCGGTCTTGCGCTTCAGATAGGAGGAATAGGTCACCATGATGCCGAAGGCGACCGACAGCGAGAAGAAGATGTGCCCATAGGCGGAGGCCCAGACGCCCGGGTCGGCGAGCGCCTCCCAGTTCGGGGTGAAGAACGCGTTCAGACCTTCCATCGCACCGGGGAGGAAGAGCGACTGCACCACGAGGATCGCGAACATCACGGTGAGCAACGGCATCAGGATCATGTTCGCGCGGCCGATGCCGCGCTTCACGCCGAGCGCCATGATCACGATCACGATCAGCCAGACCACGACCAGGGGGATGCCGACCTGCGGCACGAACTCGGTCGAGACGCCGACCTCCGCGACGTCCGCCGACCGCAGGAAGTCGATGAAGAAGAAGTCGTTCTCGTTGCCCGGCCCCCAGGTGAGCTGGGCCGAGAACCACGTGTACATGGCCGCCCAGGCGATGATCACCGCGTAGTACACCGCGATCACGACGCAGATGAGGACCTGCCACCAGCCGAGAGGCTCGGCCGCCCTGTGCATGCGGCGGAACGCCAGCGGCGCCGACCCGCGGAACCGATG
The DNA here is from genome assembly GCF_012030385.1 of Microbacterium sp. B19(2022). Taxonomy (NCBI): domain Bacteria; kingdom Bacillati; phylum Actinomycetota; class Actinomycetes; order Micrococcales; family Microbacteriaceae; genus Microbacterium; species Microbacterium sp. B19(2022). The sequence goes on along the minus strand of NZ_JAAUVO010000009.1, from coordinate 47,414 downwards.
CCCGATCGCGTAGTCGAAGAACAGCAGCGGGATGCCGGCGGTCAGCAGCGCGCACAGATAGGGGATGAGGAAGGCCCCACCGCCGCCCTCATAGGCGACATAGGGGAACCGCCAGATGTTCCCGAGGCCGACCGCAGATCCGATCGCCGACAGGATGAACACGTTCCGCGATCCGAAAGCCTCGCGTTTATGGGTCTGCGTCGATGCGGTGGCCATGCCGGTGAGACTACCGGAGGGCCACGACGAACGCAGCGCACCTCGTCGGCGTCGCCCGCACCCCTGGTGCCCCTTCACATTCGGCGTTCAGAATTTGTGAACCGCGATCACATACTCTCGAACGGTCGGGGGATCTCTGGGGAGAGCGAATAGCCATGAACGTGAACGACCTGCTCATCGGCGTACCCGGCGCGCTTCCGCCACTCCCGGACGGGGAGAATCCGTTCCTGACGGATGATGCGCTGGTGGGCTCCCAGATCACACGGATCCTCGTCGATGTGCTCGGCGGAACCGTCGGTGTGCTCCTGGAGCTGGGACAGTCGACACGTCTGCGTGGCACCACCGCACTGCTGCGGGTGACCGGCGTGGTGCAGCAGAACTGGCGCAGCACGCCGACGGCGAACGAGTTCACCGCCTGGTCGATCTCCGGGCTGACCGTGCACCAGCGCGAGAACGAGTTCCAGGTCGTGATCGACTGCTTCCCGGTCGGAGCCCTGCTGGTGGTGGGCGCTGCGGCCGACTTCACCCTTCTCCACGCAGTGGCGCCCGATGTCGCACCACCGGATGACCATTTCGACCCGCGCGCGCTGATCCGCTTCGGCATCGCGGACGAGTCGACGGAGGTCGAGCCCATCGGCAGCGCGCGCTCGGCGGGCGGCTGCTGCTGAGAGAAGAGGATCGATGCGCCGCACTCTAGATGAGCGCGGCGGCTAACTGGTGCAGTCCGTCGAACCGACCGTCGAACCCGTCTGACGGAGTCGGCGGGTCCCCCACCGGGCGTCGCACGTATGCGGTGCGCATTCCCACCGCCTGCGCGCCCCGCAGATCCCAGGCATGGGCCGCGACCATCAGCGCTCGCGACGGATCACCGCCCGCCGCTTCCACCGCCAGAGCGTAGACCTCGGGGGCAGGCTTGTAGGCGCGGACAGCGTCCGCCGACAGCGCCAGATCCCATTCGAGGCCGGCGTGCGCTCCCAGCCGATGCAGCGTCTTCGTCGTCGCGTTCGACAGCCCGAGCACGCGGAACCTCTGCGCGAGTCGCGCGACACCGTCGGCGGAGTCGTCCCAGGGTGGAAGCCGCTCAGCCGCAGCTGCCAGGCGGCCGATGCGAGCCTGGTCGTCGAGACCCGCCGCTTCAGCCACCTGCAGCGCTGCCTCGCGATCGAGAGTCTCGGTGTCGGCGTAGTCGCGTTCGCTCCGCCCGATGCGAGCCTGTTCGCGTTCGATGTGACCCTGCCAGATGCCGAGCAGCGCCTCGGAGTCGGAAGGTGGACCCGCCGCTTCGACGATGGCGGTGCGAAGGCCGCGGGGTTCGTCGACGAGGGTGCCGAGCACGTCGAAGACGACAGTCGTGATGTCGCGGAACATGCTCTCGAGTCTGCCGTGAACGACAGACGACCGGGGCCGCAAGCGAGGAAAGAAAGTGCGGAGACGAGGGGATTTGAACCCCTGGTCCCCGTGAGGGGACTCCACCTTAGCAGGGTGGTGCACTCGGCCGGACTATGCGACGTCTCCGTGGATCCGACCCGAAGATCGGATGCACTCAGCCATCATAACGGGTTCGGCGGGCAGTCTCGAACCGGGGCCGCGGTTCCCCTTCCGGCCGACGCGCACTCGCCCTGAGAGGGGATGCACCCCGGCGCTGGGATACTGGCCGCACATCGTGGACGACGGCGTCCACCGCACCGAAGTGGAGTCGCCATGCCCCCGAATGAAGCGGTGGACGAGCAGCACGTCAGAGGTCGGCTCGGCCGCCGATGGGATGACCGCGCCCTCGGGTACGGAATCGTCCTCGTCCTGCTCATCGTGTCGTACGGCCTGTGCGCGATACAGCCCAGCACCGACCCGAGCCCGTGGGCCTTCCTCCCCATGCTTGCGACGGTCGCCATGGTCTTTCATGTGACCCGGGCCCGCCGCCTGGTGCAGCGGGTCTCCTGGGTCGTGCTCTCCGTCGCCGGGGTCACCGCCGTCTTCGCCGACCTCTTCGGACTCGAAGGACCATTGCTCGCCATCCCACTCTCGGCCGCCTCGATGATCGCGCTGCTCGTCGCCCCGTGGGTCGTCATCGCCCACCAGGTGACCCGGCGCGGCCTCAATCTGGAGGCGCTGCTGGCGGCGATCACCGCCTACATCCTCGTCGGCATGTTCTTCGCCTTCGTGTACAACCTGATGTCGCAGATCTCGGCGGACCCGCTGTTCGGCGAGGAGAGTCTCGACTCGCTCGGCAATCAGTTGTTCTTCTCCTTCACGGCGCTCACCACGACCGGTTACGGAAATCTCGTGCCGGTCGGTACCGGCGGCCAGGCGGTCGCCATCGCCGAGGGCATCACCGGTCAGCTGTTCCTGATCACGGCGGTCGCACGGATCATGCGGGGCGCGAGCGCGAAGCGCGCCACCACCAGCGACGCCTGAGGGGCGAGGCGGTCCGCCCCACGCCCTCGCCCGAAAAGGGTGACGTGCACCACGTCGAGCCCGTCGTGCACTGCCACGATGAGCGATGCGACGCCGCCCGCACCCGACCCCGGGGATCCGCCCCGGTCACCCGGATCCCGCGCCGTCATCAGACGGGTGCGAGGTGCGACATGGCCAGTGACCGAAACGCCGACGGGCGCGACGACTTCGCGGCGCCGGATGCGGTGGCGCCGGAGTTCGTCGTCCGACGAAACCGCGGCCGCGACGCGCGCACCCGCGCACCCCGCTCGCAGCAGGGGCCGTGGCTTCCGGGCGCGGACCGCCCCGACCCGGTCGCGCTGCTCGAGGGGCAGGCCACGACCCGCGATCGCGACATCGTGCCCCTGCGATACGAGCGGATGTCCGCCTCGCCGTTCGCCTTCTTCCGGGGCTCCGCACTGCTGATGGCGTCGGACCTCGCCACCGCGGCGCATACCGGCATCACGGTGCAGCTGTGCGGCGACGCCCACCTGTCGAACTTCGGCCTGTTCGGCACGCCGGAGCGTCGGCTGCTCTTCGACATGAACGACTTCGACGAGACATTCCCCGGGCCGTTCGAGTGGGACCTGAAGCGGCTGGCGACGAGCTTCGCGGTGGCCGGACGCCATCGCGGATTCACGGCGGCCGAGATCGAGGCGTGCGTCCGCGCCTCGGTCATCGGGTATCGGAAGACCATGCGGCGAGCGGCCGACGCCCCGGTGCTCGACGCCTGGTACGAACGGTTCGATGCCGACAGCGCACGCAGACGCATCCGTGCCGAACGAGACCGGCGACGCGCAGACGACGAGACGGTCGCGCGGCTTGACGCGGCCGTGAAGAAGGCGCGCAAGCGCCACCGGATGCGCTCGTTCGCGAAACTGGTGCAGGTCGTGGACGGCCGGCTGAGGATCATCTCGAACCCGCCGCTGGTGACGCCGGTCGAAGATCTCCTTCCCGGAGCCGTTCAGGATCGCGACGAGGTCGGCATCATGCGCGATCTCCTCGCGGCGTATCAGGACACGCTGCCGGGCGACCGGCATCCGATCTCCGAGTACCGCTACCGACACATGGCCAGGACGGTCGGCGGGATCGGCAGCGTCGGCACGCGCGCCTGGATCATCCTCCTCAGCGGCAGAGACGACAGAGATCCCCTGCTGCTGCAGGCGAAGACCGCACAGCCGTCGGTGCTCGAACGGTTCCTCGGCCCTGGCACCCACGACAGCGAGGGAGAACGGGTCGTGCGCGGGCAACGGCTCATGCAGGCAGCCAGCGACCTCTTCCTCGGCTGGCAGCGGGTGACCGGCACCGACGGCGTCACGCGCGACTTCTATGTGCGCCAGCTCCACGACTGGAAGGGCGGGATCGATCCGGAGACGATGACCCCGAGAGGGGCTGCGCTCTACGCGCGCATCTGCGGCGAGACCCTCGCACGCGGGCACGCGAGGAGCGGAGACCGCCTCGAGGTCGCCGGCTACCTCGGCCGGGGCCGGGCGTTCGAAGAGGCGATCTGCGCCTTCGCCGATGCCTACGCCGATCAGAACGAGGAGGACTACGCGACCTTCCTCGCTGCCCGCGCCTCCGGGCGACTGCCGACGATGGGCACCGGGGAGCCGGGACGGTGAGCGCCTCCGCACGGACAGCGAGGTCCCGCGTCGAGCAACGGCGCCCCGATCTGCTCTTCAGCGGGGCATCCGGGTATGCGGTCGTCGCCGCCCTGGTCGTCGTGTCGTATGCGCTGTGCGCCGCGCAGCGTGGCCCCAACCCGAGCCCGTGGGCCTTCCTGGTGACCCTCATGACGGTCGCCGTGGTCTTCCGGGTCACCGCCGCGCCCCGCATGGTGCAGCACGTGGCGTGGGTGATCCTGTCGGCCGCCGGGGTGGCCACGATCGTGGCGACGCTCCTCGGCGCGAGCGGCCACATCCTCGACATCGCGTTCTCCGCCGCGACGATGATCGCGCTGCTCGCATCCCCCGTCGCGATCATCGGGGACCAGGTGAAGCGCCGCGGGCTCAATGCCGAGGCACTGCTGGCGGCCGTCACCGCTTATGTGCTGGTCGGCCTGTTCTTCACCTTCGTCTTCAATCTGCTCTCCCTCGTCTCCCCCGAGCCGATGTTCGGCGGCCCCGACGACGACTCCCTCGCCAACCAGCTCTTCTTCTCCTTCACCACACTCACGACGACCGGCTACGGCAATCTCGTTCCCGCGAATGCGACGTCTCAGGCGGTCGCCGTCGCCGAGGCGATCACCGGTCAGTTGTTCCTCATCACCGCCGTCGCCCGCATCATGCGCGGTGCCGGAGCGAACACCACCACCGCCGCCCCCGCACCATCGAAGGAGTCGTCATGAAGAGATGGGGCGTCATCGCCGTCCTCGGATCTGCCCAGTTCGTGATGGTCCTCGACGGCACCGTGATGAACGTCTCGATCTCGACCGTGGTCACCGACCTCGACACCACCGTCGCCGCGATGCAGGGCGCCATCACCTTCTACACGCTCACGATGGCCGCATTCATGCTGCTGGGCGCGAAGCTCGGCGACGTGTGGGGGCGCCGCAGGGCGTTCGTGATCGGGTCGTGCGTATACGCCGCCGGCTCGCTGATCACGGCACTCAGTCCGAACGTGCAGTTCCTGTTCCTCGGCTGGTCGATCGTCGAAGGACTCGGTGCCGTGCTCGTCATCCCGGCGATCGCGGCGCTCGTCGCGGACAACTATGTCGGTCGCGAGCGGATCACCGCCTTCGCGATCATCGGCGCCGTCTCCGGCGCGGCCGTCGCTGCCGGGCCGCTGATCGGCGGATTCGTGACGACGTACCTCGACTGGCGCTACGTGTTCGTCGCCGAGGTCTTCATCATGATCGGCGTGGTGCTGTGCGCGCGGATCGTCACGGATCCGACGCCGAGGCAGAGTGTGCGCATCGACATCCTCAGCGTCGCGCTCTCTTCGCTCGGACTCGTGGCCGTGGTGTTCGGCATGCTGCAGAGCAAGACGTGGGGGTGGGTCCTTCCCCTGAATCCGCCCGTCGTCGGCGGTGTCGTGATCGCGCCGCTGGGCATCTCCCCCGCCGCATGGCTGATCGTGCTCGGGGTCGTCCTGCTCGCGCTGTTCCTCTCCCGGCAGCGGCGCCTCGAACGCACCGGCCGCGCACCGCTCGTACATGTCGGGATGTTCGCGATCCGCTCCCTCCGCAGCGGGCTGTCGGTGCTCGGTGCGCAGTACACGGTCACCGCCGGCCTGTTCTTCATGGTGCCGGTGTACCTGCAGATGACGCTCGGACTCGACGCTCTGGAGACCGGAATCCGGATCTTCCCGCTCTCGATCGCCCTCGTGCTGTTCTCCATCGTCGGCACCCGGCTCTCGCGCATGCTGTCTCCGCGCACGATCGTGCGGATCGGTCAACTGGTGCTCGTCGTCAGCGCGCTCATCCTGCTCGGCTCCGCCACCAGCGATCTGCGCAGCGGATTCTTCGCCACCGGGATGTTCCTCGCCGGCGCCGCGCTCGGGCTGCTCGCCTCGCAGCTCGGCAACGTGAACATGTCGAGTGTGACCGAGAAAGAGACGAGCGAGGTCGGCGGCCTGCAGGGAGTGTTCCAGAACCTCGGCTCGTCGCTGGGAACGGCGCTCATCGGCTCGATCCTCATCGGGGCGCTGTCGACGTCGTTCGCCTCGGGGGTGGCGGCGAGCGACCTGCCCGACGCCACGAAGACGACCGTGGCAGCCGCGACGGAGCACGGCGTGACGATCGTGCCCGCCGCGGACGTCGCCGCCATCGCCGAGAAAGCCGGCCTGAGCGACGCGGATGCTGACACCCTCGCGACGGTCTACCGCGACTCTCAGCTGTCGTCGCTGCGCATCGCCTTCTTCGGGCTGATCCTGATCAGCCTCTTCTCGCTGCTCTTCTCGAAGGGGATACCGAGCGCGAAGGACGTGCATCGACCCCGTCGAGAGACGACGGTCTGAGGCCTGAGCGGGCGCGAGGAGGGGCCATCCGCAAGGATGAACACCATGACGACCGTCTCCGCGCCGCGCATCGAACACCACCGGGAGCCACTCGGCATCGGCGAATCCCGCCCGCGACTGAGCTGGACGCTCAGCGACGCTCCCCGCGCTTGGAGCCAGCAGGCGTACGCGATCACCGTGGTCGGCCCCGCGGGAGAGGAAACCGTCGAGGTCGCCTCCGCCGAGCAGGTGCTGGTGCCCTGGCCGAGCCGCGCGCTCGATTCTCGGGATCGCGTCGCCGTGCGCGTCGCGGTGCAGGGTGCCGACGGCAGCTGGTCCGACCCGAGCCCGGAGACGTGGCTGGAGACGGGTCTGCTGCACCCGGAGGACTGGTCCGCGCGGCCGGTCGGACTGGAGCTCGACGAGAATCCGGAGAGCGATGCCCGTCGGGCGACTCTTGTGCGGCGGGGATTCCTCATCGACGGCGAGATCGCCCGCGCGCGGCTGTACGCCACCGCGCACGGCCTGTACGACGCCGAGATCAACGGCATCCGCGTCGGCTCCGACACCCTCTCACCGGGCTGGACGGTCTATCGCGAGCGACTCCGCTACTACACGTACGACGTGACGGACCTGCTGCGCGACGGCGAGAACGCGCTCGGCGCCTGGCTCGGCGACGGCTGGTACCGAGGTCGACTCGGTTGGCGGGGCGGTCGCCGCAACATCTTCGGCGGGGACCTGTCGTTCCTCGGCCAGCTGGAGATTACCTACACCGACGGAACACGTCAGACCCTCGCGACGGACGACACCTGGGAGGGCGCGCCCTCCCCGATCCTCCGTTCCGGCATCTACGACGGGGAGGACCACGACGCGCGGCAGGAGCTGCCGCGCTGGTCGACCGCCGCATTCGACGACAGCGGCTGTATGCCGGTCACCGTGCGCGATCGCGACCCGCGCACCCTCGTGGCGCCGACCGGACCGCCCGTCCGAGTGACCGAAGCCGTCGCGCCCATCGCCGTGCTCACCTCACCGAGCGGGGCACGCATCCTCGACTTCGGCCAGAACATGGTCGGACGGGTGCGCATCCGCGTCACGGGACCGCGGGGCTCGACCGTCACACTCCGCACGGCCGAGGTGCTGCAGGAAGGCGAGATCTACACGCGTCCACTGCGCAGCGCCCGAGCCACCGACCACTACACGCTGGCCGGGCGCCCCGACGGCGAGGAGTGGGAGCCGCGGTTCACGTTCCACGGCTTCCGCTACGTCGAGGTCGACGGCTGGCCGGGCGACCTCGATGTGGACGCCGCCGCCGGCGCGCTCACCGCGCGCGTGCTGCACACCGACCTCGAGCGCACCGGCTGGTTCGCCTGCTCGGACCCGCTGGTCGAGCAGCTGCACCGCAACGTCGTCTGGGGCATGCGGGGCAACTTCGTCGACATCCCGACCGACTGTCCGCAGCGCGACGAGCGCGTCGGGTGGACGGGCGATATCCAGGTGTTCGGCCCGACCGCGTCGACGCTGTTCGACGTCTCGGGAATGCTCTCCGGCTGGCTGCGCGACGTGGAGGCGGACCAGCTTCCCGACGGGACGGTCCCCTGGTTCGTCCCCGTCATCCCGACCCACAAGGTGTGGGATCCGATCCGGCCCGGCGCCGCGTGGGGTGACGTCGCGACCCTGCTGCCCTGGACTCTCTTCCAGCGCTTCGGCGACGTCGGTGTTCTGGCTGCCCAGTTCGAGAGCGCCCGGCGATGGGTCGACAAGATCGAATCGGTCGCCGGCCCCGACCGGCTGTGGAACGAGGGCTTCCAGTTGGGCGATTGGCTCGACCCCGCAGCTCCTCCGCAGGACCCGGGCAATGGGCGAACCGACCGCTATCTGGTCGCGACCGCCTACTTCGCGCGATCGGCGCGCGCCGTCGCCGACATGGCTCGCGTGCTCGACCGCTCAGCGGATGCGGACCGGTACGCCGCTCTCGCCGCGGAGGTCGCAGCAGCCTTCCGTGCCGCGTACGTGAAGCCCGACGGCACGATGCCCTCGGATGCGCAGACCGCCTACGCGCTCGCCATCGCGTTCGATCTACTCCCTGACCCTGCCCAGCGCGCGAAAGCGGGTGATCGTCTCGCCGAACTCGTCCATGCCGACGGCAACCGCATCGCGACGGGCTTCGTCGGCACTCCCCTCGTGTGCGACGCCCTCACCCTCACCGGCCACGTCGACACCGCATACGACCTGCTGCTCGAGAAGGACTGCCCGTCCTGGCTGTATCAGGTCGTGCAGGGGGCGACGACGATCTGGGAGCGGTGGGATGCACTGCTTCCGGACGGTTCGGTCAACCCGGGGACCATGACCTCGTTCAACCACTACGCGCTGGGAGCGGTCGCCGACTGGCTGCACCGCAGTGTCGCCGGGCTCGCCCCCGCCGAGCCCGGCTACCGACGCATCCGGTTCGCGCCCCGACCAGGGGGCGGGCTGACCCATGCGTCGGCGACACAGCTCACCCCGTACGGCAAGGCGTCGATCTCGTGGCGCGTCGAGCAGGACGAACTGCAGGTCGACCTCGTCGTGCCCGTCGGTGCGACCGCCGAGCTCGACCTTCTGGGCTCGGACGTCGAGGAACTCGGGCACGGCCCCCATACGCGCTCGGTGCCACTGTCGGGGTGACTGCCGGCCGTGAGCCGAAGGTCAGCCGTCAGTCGACTGCCGCACGATCAACTCGGGGCGGAACCGCACCCGCCGCTCATACTCGCCGTCGGGATCACTGATCGACCGCAGCAGCAGCTCGACCGCGGTGCGTCCGATGAGCTGGGCGGGCTGGCGCACCGACGTCAACGGCACGACGGCGGCGGTCGCGAAGTCGATGTCGTCGTAGCCGACCAGCGCGATGTCCTCCGGCACCCGGATCGTGCGCAAGAGGGTCAGCGCCTGCAGCATCCCCACCGCGAGCAGGTCATTCGCCGCGAAGACCGCATCCGGACGTTCTCCCACGGCACGCGCGGCGATCTCCTCGCCGGCAGCGCGTCCGTGCAGCACCGTGAGTGCCGGCATCCGGATCACCTCGAGCGTCGCATCGGAGACCTCGGCGACCGCTCGGCGAGCGCCTTCGAGGCGCTGGGCGACCTGGGTGATCCCCTCCGGGCCACCCACGAAGGCGAGACGACGCCGTCCGATCTGCAGGAGATGCCGGGCGGCGAGGAATCCGCCCTCGACGTCGTCGACCGACACCGAGCAGAACGCCGACCCCGGCACCTCACGGTCGACCAAGACCACCGGGATGCCCGATGCCTGCACGCGCAGCAGCTTGTCGCTGTCTTCGGATGCGGGGGTGATCAGCACACCGTTCACCCGCTGCTCGCGGAAGAGGTCGAGGTAGCTGTCCTCCCGCGAGGGGTTCTCGTCGCTGTTGCCGAGCAGCACGGCGAGGGCGTCGTCGTCGGCGCGCGCTTCGGCGCCACGGGCGACGTCGGCGAAGAACGGGTTGCCCGCGTCCGGCACGATCAGCCCGATGCTGCGGCTGCGACCGGCGCGCAGCTGGCGGGCTGCATCGTTGCGCACGAAACCGAGCTCGGCGATCACCGCCTGCACCCGCTCGACCGTCGTCGCCGCGACTTTGTCCGGTTGGTTCAGGACGTTCGACACCGTTCCGACGGACACACCTGCCGCCGCTGCGACGTCGCGCACACTCACTGCCACTGCTGCTCCTCGTCGCTTCGGATGCTGTCCGCAGTGTACGGCAATCGATCGTCGAGGCTCCGGCTTGACGGGCAGCCGGAGCCCTGCGTAGCATGAGTATTGAAACGATTCAGATCTTCCCGTCACCACGGCAGAGGAGCCCCATGACGCGCGTCGCCTTCCAGCTGCAGATCCGTGCCGAGCTGCTCGACGAGTACCTCGCTCGGCATTCTCCGGTGTGGCCGGAGATGCTGGCCGAGATCGCCGCCGCCGGGCGCCGCAACTACACACTGTTCCTCGGCGGTCACGGCACCCTCATCGGCTACTACGAGACCGATGACGATGCCGCCGCCCAGGCGTACCTCGCCGCCTCTCCGGTCGCCGCGCGCTGGGAGGCCGAGATGAGCCGGTTCTTCCAGGGCCTCGACGGTCGGCCCGACCAGGCCGCCACCGCACTCACCGAGGTGTTCCACCTCGAAGACCAGCTCGCCACCGCCGGCGGGCACGCAGCATCCGACGACGACTCCACATCCGGCAACGACTCAGAAAGCAGTGCATCGTGAGCATCCTCTCCCCCGACCACCTCGCAACCCTCGAGAAGCAGGGCATCGAACTGCCCAGCTGGGCGTTCGGCAACTCGGGCACCCGGTTCAAGGTGTTCGGCACCCCCGGTACCCCGCGCGACCCGTTCGAGAAGATCGCCGATGCGGCGCAGGTACAGAAGTACACCGCCCTCGCCCCCTCGGTCGCGCTGCACATCCCGTGGGACCTCGTCGACTCGTACGACGATCTGCGTAAGCACGCCGAAGACCTGGGCGTCACGCTCGGCACCATCAACTCCAACACCTTCCAGGACGACGACTACAAGTTCGGCGCCCTCACCCACGAAGACGCAGGCGTCCGCCAGAAGGCCATCGACCACCACCTCGCCTGCATCGACGTAATGGACGCCACCGGCAGCCGCGACCTCAAGATCTGGCTGGCCGAGGGCTCGAACTACCCGGGCCAGGCTGACCTCCGCGGCCGGCAGGACCGCCTGCAGGAGTCGCTGCAGAAGATCTACGCACGCCTCGGCGACGACCAGCGCCTGGTGCTCGAGTACAAGTTCTTCGAGCCGGCTTTCTACCACACCGATGTTCCCGACTGGGGCACGTCCTACGCGCAGGTCAGCGCCCTCGGCGATAAGGCCATGGTCTGCCTCGACACCGGTCACCACGCGCCCGGGACGAACATCGAGTTCATCGTGATGCAGCTGCTGCGCCTCGGCAAGCTCGGCTCGTTCGACTTCAACTCGCGCTTCTACGCCGACGACGACCTGATCGTCGGCGCGGCCGATCCGTTCCAGCTGTTCCGCATCCTGTTCGAGGTCATCCGCGGTGGCGGCCTCAACAACCCCGATGTGGCATTCATGCTCGACCAGTGCCACAACGTCGAGGACAAGATCCCCGGCCAGATCCGCTCCGTGCTCAATGTGCAGGAGATGACCGCCCGCGCGCTGCTCGTCGACCACGATGCGCTCACCGCCGCGCAGAAGTCGGGCGACGTGCTCGCCGCGAACGCCGTCTTCATGGATGCGTTCTACACCGACGTGCGCCCGGCCCTGGCCGAGTGGCGCGAGTCGCGCGGTCTGGCCGCCGACCCGATGGCCGCCTACGCTGCGTCCGGCTACCAGCAGAAGATCGCCGCCGACCGCGTCGGCGGCGTGCAGGCCGGCTGGGGCGCCTGACCACACCCGTCGACAGCGGGGAATGCACGGCGTATCTTCGGAGCATGCCGGCCCTTCGCAGGTCACGCGCCCGTCGGTCGCTCCCCTTCCTGGGAGCGACCGCGGCGCTCGGCGTGATCATCGCGTCGGGCGCCTCGACTGCCACTGCCGCACCGGGGTCGCCGGGAGTCATGGGAGCGCCGACCGTAGTGCTGTATGAGGGCTTCGAGGGCCCCGTGCCTCCGGCGACACCGGAGTTCGTGCAGACGATCGCGGACTATGACGACGGCATCGCCCCGCCGGTGCCGGGATACGTCGGCCGCAACGGGGAGCTGTACCGGGCCGACCCGGCCTGGAACGGCCAATTCTGCAACGGGCTCATCGTCGCCGGTGATGACGTCTCGACCCTTCCCACGGCCTCCCAGGCGGCGGACTGCCAGCAGAGCGGGTGGAACCAGTCGCGCGGTCTCGCCGAGACGCTGGGTGCGTGGGCATCCGATCCGGAGTACCCGTATCCCGCAGTGCCCCGCCCCGAACCCGGAGCGAACCACGCGGTGAGTTCCTACACGCAGGGCGACTCGCCGGCCGGAGTGATGGCCGCGACCGTGGTGCCGGTGACCGTCGGGCACTACTACACGGCGACCATCGATGTGGCCCAGGCGAACTGCTGGACCACGAACCCCGTCAACCTGGCACTGAGCCTGGACGACGGCGCGTCCGCTCCGGTCGACGCCTTTCCCGGCCCGATCGCCGCGTGCGATCTGCCCGTCCATCAGATCAACGGGAACAACGTGGGGACCTTCAGCGGACTCACCTCGCTGCTGGCGCGGTCGACGAGCATGGAGGTGGCGCTGCTCAACACCCTGGGTGGAGGCGGTGGCGATGACAACGCCTTCGACAACCTCGCCCTCATCGACACGACTCCGCAGCTCGATGCGGTGATCGCGGCGCCCCCGAGCGGCGACGCCTACGCCGCCGACCAGCCGGCCCGCCTGCTGCTCACCGTCACCAATACGCATCTCGCAGGATCGCCCATCGTGCCCAGCGGGGCGAAACCGGAATGGAGCTTCGACCTCGCCCTGCCCGCTGGTCTCGTTCCCGCGGACGACCCCGCCATCGAGACGGATTGCCCGAACGGCGCGCTCGATGTGACGTCGGCGAGCATCGTCGGTCGCGGCAGCCTCGGACCGACGGACGTCTCGTGCTCGCTCGCGCTGGACCTCGTGTCGTCCGGGGGCGAGTACGTCCTCGATCCGGTCGCATACGAACTCACCGGGCTGCTCGCGCCCGCAGCGACATCGGTGGGCTTCGCCGCCGCACCGGCCACGCCCGATCCTTCGCCGACGGGCGGCCCCGTCCTGGCGGACAGCGGGTCCGAGCCCCTTCCGGCGCTCCTGTCCGGCATGCTCGCGGTGGCGCTCGGAGCTGCACTGATCCACCTGTCCGTCGCGGCTCGTCGACGTCGCACCCGATAGCGTCGGCCTCGCGCGCACCGGATAGATTCCTCCCATGGCTCTTTCCGGCAATCTCGAGGCGCAGCGCCGCCGAGACGAACTCGTCGAACTCGCGAACAGCCCTCAGGGCGTCATGATCGAGGCCGCTGCCGAGCTCTTCTCCGTGTCGTCGATGACGATCCGGCGCGACCTCCTCGAGCTGGAGGCCGAGGGGCGCGTGCGGCGCGTGCGCGGCGGGGCGACCGCGGCTCCGCGAGCTCGCCCGTTCGATGCGCGGCGGGCCATCCGCGCGAGCGCGAAGCGGGCGATCGCCGAGAAGGCGCTCCGGCTCGTTCCCGCTCAGGGCAGCATCGCGCTCGACGCCTCCTCGACGGTCAACATGCTCGCCTCGATCGTCGGCCCGAGAGCCGGACTCACGGCGTACACGAACTCGTTCGAGTCGTTCCAGCTCCTGCAACCACTCGACGGCGTGACGGCGGTGATCTCCGGCGGGACCGCCGAGCCGACCACGGGCAGCCTCGTCGGACCGATCGCGCGCCGGAGCATGCGATCGGTGTACTTCGACATCTTCTTCTCGTCGGCAGATGCACTCGACAGCACCGACGGCACCTCGGAGGTGTCGGTCGACGAGGCGGAGTTGAAGCAGGCGATGGCCGCGAACGCCGGCACCACGGTGGTGTGCATCGACTCCAGCAAGCTCGAGCGCCGTTCCGTCGCCCGCGCACTGGAACGCGAGGAGATCTCGGTGCTCATCACGGAACTCGACCCGGGAGACGAGCGCCTCAACGCCTTCCGGCAGACCGCCGACATCCTCTGACCACTTCGCACTGACGTGGTTTCGTGTTATCTTTCACAAGAAGTAACAGCATGAGTGCACATGGTCGTGTGCATCGCCCCTGTCTTGGAGAGTCATGACGAACCCCACTGCCGCCGCCCTGATCGCTCGGTCGAACCGCCTCGGCGCCGACCCCAAGAACACGAACTACGCCGGCGGGAACACCTCCGCCAAGGGCACCGAGATCGACCCCGTGACGGGGCAGCCCGTCGAGCTCATGTGGGTGAAGGGCTCGGGTGGCGACCTCGGCACCCTGAAGGAGAGCGGCCTCGCTGTGCTGCGCCTCGACCGCATGCGCGCTCTGGTCGACGTGTACCCCGGCATCGACCGGGAAGACGAGATGGTCGCCGCGTTCGACTACTGCCTGCACGGCAAGGGCGGCGCCGCCCCCTCGATCGACACCGCGATGCACGGGCTCGTCGACGCCGCGCACGTCGACCACCTGCACCCCGACTCCGGCATCGCGATCGCGACGGCCGCCGACGGAGAGGCGCTGACCGCGACCATCTTCGGCGACAAGGTCGTCTGGGTTCCGTGGCGTCGCCCCGGCTTCCAGCTCGGACTCGACATCGCCGCGATCAAGAAGCAGAACCCGCAGGCGATCGGCACCATCCTCGGCGGCCACGGCATCACGGCCTGGGGCGACACCTCGGAAGAGGCCGAGGCCAACTCGCTGTGGATCATCGACACCGCGGCCGCATACATCGCCGAGCACGGCAAGGCTCAGCCGTTCGGCGGCGTCCGCTCCGGTTTCGAGGCTCTGGCCGCGACCGAGCGCCGCGAGCGCGCAGCGGCCCTCGCCGGCACTGTCCGCGGCATCGCATCGACCGACAAGCCGATGGTCGGACACTTCACCGACGCCGACGTGGTCCTCGACTTCCTGGCATCCGAGAAGGCGCCCGAACTCGCCGCTCTCGGCACCAGCTGCCCCGATCACTTCCTGCGCACCAAGGTCAAGCCGCTGATCCTCGACCTGCCGGCCACGGCCTCCGCCGAGGAGCAGATCGCCCGTCTGCACGAGCTGCACGAGCAGTACCGCGCCGACTACCAGGCCTACTACGACGCGCACGCCACCGCCGAGTCGCCCGCGATCCGCGGAGCCGATCCGCTCATCGTTCTGATCCCCGGCGTGGGCATGTTCTCGTACGGCGCCAACAAGCAGACCGCCCGGGTCGCCGGCGAGTTCTACGTCAACGCGATCAACGTGATGCGCGGCGCCGAGGCGCTGTCGACCTACGCGCCGATCTCGGATGCCGAGAAGTTCCGCATCGAGTACTGGGCACTGGAAGAGGCCAAGCTGCAGCGCCTGCCGAAGCCGAAGACACACCAGGGCCGCATCGCGTTCGTCACCGGCGCCGCCTCCGGCATCGGCAAGGCCATCGCCACCCGTCTCGCCGCCGAGGGCGCCTGCGTCGTGATCGCCGACCTCGACCTCGAGAAGGCCCAGGCCGCCGCCGCGGAACTCGGGAACACGGATGTCGCGATCGGCGTCGCCGCGAACGTCGCGGATGCCGATGCCGTGCAGGCCGCGCTGAACGAGGCGGTGCTCGCATTCGGCGGCGTCGACCTCGTCGTGAACAACGCCGGGCTCTCGCTCTCGAAGCCGCTGCTGGAGACCACCGAGAAGGACTGGGATCTGCAGCACGACGTCATGGCCAAGGGCTCGTTCCTCGTGTCGAAGGCCGCCGCGCGCGTGCTCATCGATCAGAAGCTCGGCGGCGACATCATCTACATCTCGTCGAAGAACTCGGTCTTCGCCGGTCCGAACAACATCGCCTACTCCGCGACCAAGGCCGACCAGGCCCACCAGGTGCGCCTGCTCGCGGTCGAGCTCGGCGAGTTCGGCATCCGCGTGAACGGCATCAACCCCGACGGCGTCGTGCGCGGCTCCGGCATCTTCGCCTCGGGCTGGGGCGCGAACCGCGCAGCGACCTACGGTGTCGCGGAAGAGGACCTCGGCCAGTACTACGCCAACCGCACGATCCTCAAGCGCGAGGTCGTCCCCGAGAACGTGGCGGACGCGGTCTACGTGCTCACGGGCCCCGAGCTCAGCCGCACCACGGGCTTGCACATCCCCGTCGACTCCGGCGTCGCCGCGGCGTTCCTGCGATGACTCCCGTCCGTCGAGTGCACGGCTTCGCGCCGAGTGCACGCGTTGTTCACGTCGACCGGCCGTGCACTCGGGCGGATGCCGTGCACTCGACGAACGGAGAACCCCGATGAGCGTCCGCGCGGTCGCGGCGGTCGACCTCGGCGCGACCAGCGGGCGCGTGATGATCGGGCGGATCGGCGACGGGAAACTCGACCTCGAGCTCGTGTCGCGGTTCCCGAACGGACCGGTCGAGCGCGCAGACGGACTGCACTGGAACTTCGGCGCCCTGTACGAGCACGTCGTGGCGGGACTCGCCGAGGCCGTGCGCCGTGAGCCGCGCATCGAGAGCATCGGCATCGACTCGTGGGCCGTCGACTACGGTCTGCTGAAAGACGGCGAGCTGCTCGCAGAGCCGTTCCACTACCGCGATGGGCGCTCTGCGCGTGGCGTCGACGAAGTGCACGCGATCGCGCCGTTCGCCGAGCTGTATCAGCGCAACGGCCTGCAATTCCTGCCCTTCAACACGCTGTACCAGTACCGCGTCGACGAACGCCTCGCCGACGCCGATACTGCGCTCCTGATCCCCGACCTCATCGCCTTCCTGCTCACCGGTGTCGCGGTGGCCGAGCGCACGAACGCCTCGACCACCGGTCTGCTGGGCGTCGAATCCGGCGACTGGGACGACGAGCTGGCCGGTCGCCTCGGCATCCCGTCGCGCATCCTGCCGCCGCTCGTCGATCCCGGCACGACCATCGGCCGCCTTCGGCCCGAGCTCGTGGCGACCATCGGCATCGACCTGCCCGTGATCGCGGTCGGCTCGCACGACACCGCATCGGCCGTCGTCGCCGCTCCCCTGTCGACACCGCACTCCGCGTACATCTCCTGCGGAACGTGGGGCCTGGTCGGCGTGGAGCTCACGGAGCCGGTGCTGACGGATGCCGCTCGCACCGCGAACTTCACCCACGAACTCGGCGTGGACGGTCGCTATCGGTTCCTGCACAACGTCACGGGGCTCTGGCTCCTCAGCGAGACCGTGCGCGCCTGGGAGGCCGAAGACGGTTCACGCATCGATCTGCCGGAGCTGCTCGCCGCGGCATCCGAGGTCGCCGACGAGGTGCCGGTGTTCGATGCGAACGACTCGTCGTTGAGTGCGCCCGGCGACATGCCAGGGCGGATCGCGGCAGTCCTCGGCGACCATGCCCCGAGCTCACGACCGGCGTTCACCCGTTCGATCGTGGAGTCGATCGCCGCGGCCTTCGCGGACGCCGTGCAGACGGCCGCGGACCTCTCGGGCCGCGAACTCGACAGCATCCATCTCGTGGGCGGCGGATCGCTCAACCGACTCCTGTGCCAGGCCACGGCCGACCGCACGGGGTTGCCGGTGCTCGCGGGTCCGGTCGAGGCGACGGCTCTCGGCAACGTGCTCGTCCAGGCCCGGGCCCTCGGCGCCGCACCCGCGTCGCTCGAGGAGCTGCGCGCCGTGGTCGCCGCGACGCACGCTCCGACGCGCTTCGACCCGCGCTGACCCACGCCGACCCGCGCCCCCGCTCCGCGGGGTCCACGCCTCGGGCGGAGTTCTCGCCGTCGGGCGGACGATCGCGGGGCAGACCTCCGCCCATCGCCGAGAAGTCCGCCCGACGCCGAAGCGTACGCGAAGAGACCCCGGGGCGTACGCGAAGAGGGCGCCGGAGCCGAAGCCCCGACGCCCTCTCGCGAGGCGACTCAGAAGTCGAAGTCGCCGATGTTGTCCGCGTTGAACACGAACGGGTCTCCCAGCAGGACCACGCCGTCGGCGCCGACCTCGTACTCGCCGAGGTCACCGGCCTCGAAGGTGTCGCCCTCCTTGCCGGTGATGTCGCCCTCGACCAGTGCCTTGGCCGCGAAGGCCGATAGGTAGCCGAGGTCGGCCGGGTTCCACAGCGCGAACGAGGTGACGGTGCCATCCTCCACGTACTCGCGCATCTGGTTCGGCGTGCCGAGCCCGGTCAGCGCGACCTTGCCCTTGTAGTCCGACGTGGAGAGGTAGCGCGCCGCTGCCGCGATACCGACCGTGGTCGGCGAGACGATGCCCTTCAGCTCGGGGTGGCTCTGCAGCAGGGCCGCCGTCTTGTCGAACGACGTCTGGTCTTCGTCGTCGCCGTAGACGGTCTCGACGATCGTGATGTCGGGGTAGTCGCTCGCGACGTACTCCTTCATCAGCTCGATCCAGGCGTTCTGGTTCGTGGCGTTGGCCGATGCCGACAGCACGGCGATCTCGCCCGCTCCGCCGATCTGCTCGGCGATCTGATCGATCTGCACCTTGGCGATTCCCTCGGAGTCGGCCTGGTTGATGAACAGGTCGCGGCACTCGGGGTTGGTGTCGGAGTCGAAGGTGACGACCTTCACTCCGGCGTCCCGTGCCTCGTTGAGCGCGTCACAGATGGCCTTCGGGTCGTTCGCCGAGACGACGAGCGCGCCGACCGCCTGCTGCGTGGCGGTGTTGATGTAGCTCACCTGGGCGTCGGGCGTGGCCTCGGCCGGGCCGACCTCGGCAAACGTGCCGCCGAACTCCTCGACGGCCTTCTTGCCACCCTCGCTGGAGGTGTCGAAGTACGGGTTTCCGAGGTTCTTGGGCAGGAACGTGATCGACAGGTTGTCGGATCCGCCGCCCTCGCCGGAGCCTGCGTCGCCCGACCCGCTGCCGGTGTCGGCGCAGCCGGTCAGCACGAGCGCTGCGGCGACGGCCACGGCGGCGAACGCCGAGACCCTCTTGCGTGCAAACGTCATTGTTCTTCCTTTCGTGATGATCGCCGTGGGCGGATGCCGACGACGAGAGGCTGCCTCATGGTGCGGGAGAGGCTGCGACGCGGAGCGGTGGCCCGGCCTTGGCACGGACGCGCTGCGCCCAGGCGAGGACGCTGGCTGCGACGACCGAGAAGATCAGCAGGCCACCGGTGATGATGTTGATGACGTCGGAGGTGACGCCGGCGAGGCGAAGACCGCTGCCGAGCACCCCGATCAGGAGCACCGCGGCGACGACGCCGTGCAGGTGCCCCCGCCCGCCGAACACCGACACCCCACCGAGGACCACGGCCGCGATGACCTGGAGCTCGAGCCCGGTGGCGTTGTCGCCGCGGGCGCTGCCGAAGCGCAGCGTGTAGAAGATGCCGGCGAACGCCGCGACCACCCCCGAGAGCATGAAGAGGATGAACTTCGTCCGCTCGACGTGCACACCCGAGAATCGGGCCGCGTCCTTCGAGAGTCCGATCGCGTAGATGCCGCGGCCGAACGGGGTGAAGTGCAGCATCACGGCGAAGATCGCGAGCAGGATCAGGAACGGGATCACGATGTACGGGATGGTGGTGCCGGCGATCTTCGCCTTCGCCAGTGCCGTCCACATCTCCGGGAAGTCGGTCACGGCTGTGGTCCCGAGCAGGCCGACGGCGAGTCCGCGGAACAGCGCCAGCGTGCCGATCGTGACGGCGAGCGATGGCAGCCCGACGACCGTGACGAGAAAGCCGTTGAACGCTCCGCCGATGACACCGACCGCGAGAGCGGCCAGGGCGGCGACCTCGAACGGTGCGCCCGACTCGGTGAGCACACCCGTGACGACGCTGGCGAGGCCCACCATCGAACCGACCGAGAGGTCGATCTCGCCGGTGATCATGACGAGGGTCATCGGCAGGGCGATCAGCAGGATCGGGGCGACGTCGAGCAGCAGGTAGTTGACGGTGATGGGCTGCGCGAACCCGCGGATCGACACGACGGACACGAGCACGACCAGCACGAGCAGGCCGATCGTCGCGAACTCGCGGTTGATGAGGATGCGTCGCCACAGGGGCCGGTCGTAGTCCCGGATCACCCGGACCCCGGAGGTGGTGGTCGTGGTCATGATTCGTCCCTTGCCTCGATGAGCTGCCGTTTCTGTCGTACGGCGAGCAGCCGGTCGAGCACGATTGCTCCGATGATGAGCACGCCCACCACGGCGCGCTGCCAGAAGTCGGGGATGCCGAGGATGGGCAGCGCCCGGTTGATGGTCATCAGCAGCATCGCGCCGATCGCCGCACCCCACACGGAGCCGACGCCGCCGGTGATCGCGATGCCGCCGATGACGGCCGCACCCACGGCATCCAGCTCCCAGCCCGAGCCGACCTGCGAGCTCACCGATCCGTACCGCGTCACATAGAACACACCCGCGAGTCCGGCCAGAGCTCCCGAGAGCACGAACGCGCTGAGCACCCGGCGGGTGGTCTTGAGGCCGTAGAGCTCGGCGGCTCCCGGGTCGGATCCGATCGCGTAGTACTCGCGGCCGCCGCGGGTGTTGCGCATGTACCAGGCGGCGAGCGCCAGCACGATGATCGCGACGATGGAGAGCACCGGGATCGTGAGGATCTGCTGGGTTCCCAGGCGCAGGAAGTCCTTCGGGAGATCGGAGGGGTGCACCTGGTCACTGCCGGTCCAGAGCACGTTGATGCCGCGGTAGGCATACAGCGTGCCCAGCGTGATCACCATCGCCGGCACCTTGGCGAAAGCCACCAGCGCGCCGTTCACCAGCCCCAGGAGAGCGCCGAAGATCACGGCGGCGATGACGACGATCGGGATCGGGATGCCGGGCACGTCGATGAAGAGCCGTCCGGTCAGGAAGGCGGTGAGCCCCATGACCGAGCCGACCGAGAGATCGACGTTGCGGGTGATGATGACGATCGCCTGTCCGACGGCCACGAGCACGAGGATCGACGGCGTCAGCAGCAGGTCGCGCCACCCGTCGGCGCTGAACAGGAAGTTCGGGTTCTTCACGGTGGCCGCGACGACCACCAGGACGAGGGCGGCGAAGATGCCGAGTTCGCGCGCGCGTCCGATGCCGCCGGGCTTCTTCGCGAACGCGGGTGCCGGTGCGGCCAGTGCCGTGGTGCTCATGCGTGCTGCTCCGATGCGTGCGTGGCGGCGAACATGACGTTTTCGCTGGTGGCGTCCTCACGGTCGAGCTCGGCGGTGATCCGGCCCTCGCGCATGACGAGCACGCGGTCGGCCATGCCGAGCACCTCGGGGAGTTCGGACGAGATCATCAGGATCCCCATCCCCTCGCCCGCCAGCTGCGAGAGCAGCCGGTGCACCTCGGACTTGGTGCCGACGTCGATACCTCGGGTCGGCTCGTCGATGATGAGCACTCGCGGGTCGGTAGCCAGCCACTTGGCCAGCACGACCTTCTGCTGGTTGCCGCCGGAGAGGGTGGCCGCCACGGTGTCGAGCGCGTGCGTCTTGACCTCGAGGCGAGACGCCCAGATCTTCGCCGCACGGTTCTCCATGCCGGTGGTGATCAGGCCCCACTTGGCGAGATTGCGACGGATGGCGAGGGTGATGTTACCGCCGACGCTCGCATCGATCACGAGGCCCTGCTTGCGCCGGTCCTCCGGCACGAGGGCGAGGCCGTGGCGCATGGCGGCGGTGGGGTTGCGGCGCGGCACACCGGCGCCGAGCATCCGCACTTCGCCCTCGCGGTAGCCGTCTACACCGAACACGGCGCGGGCGACCTCGCTGCGGCCGGCGCCGACGAGTCCGGCGAGCGCGACGATCTCGCCCGCGCGCACCGTGAAGGAGATGTCGTGGAAGACACCGGGGCTGGTGAGCCCGCGCACCTCGAGGAGCGGTTCGCCGATCTCGGCCGCCTGCTTCGGGAAGAGTTCGGTGACGTCGCGTCCGACCATCTGCCGCACGAGGTCGTCGACCGTGGTCTCGGCGATGGGCGTCGTGTCGATGTAGGCACCATCGCGCATGACGGTGACCGTGTCGCACAGGTCGAACACCTCGTCGAAGCGGTGCGAGATGAACAGGATCGCGCGGCCCTCGTCGCGCAGGCTCCGCGCGACCGCGAACAGCCGATCGACCTCGACGCCGCTGAGCGCCGCGGTCGGCTCGTCCATGATCAGCACACTGGCGTCGAGCGAGATGGCCTTCGCGATCTCGATGATCTGCTGGTCGGCGATCGAGAGGCCCTCGGTGATGCGGTCGGGATCGAGCGCGACACCGAGGCGACGGAAGATCTGGTCGACCTCGGTGCGCATGGCCTTGCGGTCGATTCGACCGAGAGCACCCGTCGGCTGGCGACCCATGAAGATGTTCTCGGTGACCGAGAGGTCGGGGAAGAGCGTCGGCTCCTGGTAGATCACCGCGATGCCCGCGGCCTTCGACTGGGCGGTGCTCGTGAAGTCGACGTCTTCGCCGTGCAGACGGAAGTCGCCCGAGTCACGGCGGTAGAGCCCGGCCATGATCTTCACGAGCGTCGACTTGCCGGCGCCGTTCTCGCCGATGAGGGCGTGGATGGACCGCGACTGCAGCGTGAGGCTTCCGGAGCGCAGCGCGATGACGGGCCCGAAGGACTTCACGACACGGTGCAGCTCGAGCGCGGTGGGGGGAGCACTGCGGGCGGGTGCTTCGTCGACCACGGGCTTTCCTCTCCGTTGAGGGGGATGATTGTGCGGAATGAATCTACCTGAATCGATTCAGGCGGGTTTCAGGCTAGTGTATGTGATGCGAGCCTCAGGTCAAGCCCCGATGCTCGAACCGTGATCCGCCCGACGACGAGAGGAGAGCCGTGCCGGTCAGCATCCGTGATGTCGCCCTCCGCGCCGGGGTGTCCGTCGGCACCGTCTCGAACGTTCTCAACCGTCCGGAAGAGGTCTCCAGCGATTCGGTGGCTCGCGTGAGCCGGGCCATCGAGGAACTCGGGTACGTGCGCAACGACGCCGCCCGCAAACTGCGCGCCGGCGTCAGCACGACGGTCGGCTTCGTGGTCCTCGACGGGCAGAACCCGTTCTACAGCGACGTGGTGCGCGGCGCCGAAGATGAGGCGTCCAGTCACGGGATCGCGATCCTCTACGGCAACACCGACGACGACCCCTCCCGCGAGAAGGTCTACCTCGACCTCTTCCGCGAGCAGCAGGTGCGTGGCCTCCTGATCGCCCCGTACGGCGATGTCATGACGCAGCTCCGCCGGTTCCGCGCCAGCGGCATCGCGACCGTGCTCGTCGACAGGTTCAGCGCCGACAGTGGATTCTCCTCGGTCTCCGTCGACAGCGTCGCGGGCGGACGTCTCGCGGTCGAGCACCTCATCGAGGTGGGACGGCGCCGCATCGCCTTCGTCGGCGGCCCGTTCGACATGCGTCAGGTCACCGACCGACTCGCCGGGGCGCGCGCCGCCGCCGAGAACGCCTCCGTGCACGTCGACCTCGAAGTCGTCCCCACCTCGGCCATGACGGTGGAGGAGGGAGCCGCCGCCGGCGCGAAGCTGCTCACCCGCCCGCGCCGCGAATGGCCGGATGCGCTGTTCGCCGCGAACGACCTGCTGGCGCTCGGTCTGCTGCAGTCGCTCGTCGCCGGCGGACGAGTGCTCGTCCCGGACGAGATCGCGCTGATCGGTTTCGACGACATCCCGTTCGCCGCGGCCGCCGCGGTGCCGCTCTCATCGATCCGACAGCCCAGTCGGATGATCGGCCGCACGGCCCTGCGCATCGTGCTCGAAGAGGCCTCCGACCCGGAGAGCATCCCCCGCCAGACCGTGTTCCCACCGGAGCTCATCGTGCGGCGCTCGACCACCGGCTGAGCCGGACTAGCCCTTCACCGCACCCCCGAGTCCGGCCGAGCGCAGGAACACCGACTGGAAGATCAGGAACATTGCGATCGGGATGAGGGTCGCGATCGCGAGGGCCGCGAGGAACACGTCGAGCTCGGTCTGCGATTGCACGGCGGGAAGCCGCACCGACAGCGGCTGCACCGACGGGTCGGGCAGCACGAGCATGGGCCAGAGGTAGTCCTTCCACGCGGCGATGATCGCGAACACCGAGACCACGCCGAGGATCGGCTTCGACATCGGCAGCACGATCGACCAGAACAGTCGGAAGGGCCCGGCACCGTCGGTGCGCGCGGCCTCGAAGACCTCACGAGGCAGACTGTCGAAGAACCGCTTGACCAGCAGGATGTTGAACGCATTCGCCCCCATCGGCAGCCACACGGCGAGGTAGTTGTTGAGCAGGCTCACATCCCCCAGCAGCGGCGGATGCACGATCGTCAGGTACAGCGGCACGAGCAGCACGATGCCGGGGATGAACAGCGTCGCCAGCACCAGCGCGTTCAGGATCGGCGCGTACTTCGGCTGCAACACCGAGAGCGCATAGCCCGCGGTCGTCGCGATGAACAGCTGCACGAACCAGGCGCCGAGCGCGATGATCACCGTGTTGAAGAAGTACTGGTCGATGTGGATGTCGTTCCACGCGGTCGACAGGTTCTCCCAGTCCATGCCGTTCGGCCACAGCGCGAACGGCTGCTGCAGGGTGTCCTGCGTCGGCGTGATGGCCGACTTCGCGAGCCACAGGATCGGGCCGAGGCCGGCGACGACCAGCCCGACGGTGAGGAACACATGCGTGATCGACATCCCGACGCGGATGCCGGGGCGCCGGCGCTCGGAGTCGGAGATGACCGTGCGATCTCCGACGCGGTCGGCGGCCTTCTCTGCCGCCTTCTCCGCGGCACGGGTCGACAGGCGGGTGGTGAGGCTCACGTCGTGCTCCAACGGTCGGTCAGCTTGAAGTACAGCCAGGAAAGGAGGGCGAGGACGATGGCGAGCAGCACCGAGACGGCCGTCGCCTCTCCGTAGTCGCCGCCCAGGCTGTTGCGGAAGGCCTTGTCGTAGATGTACAGCAGCACGGTCTTGGTCGCTCCAGCCGGACCGCCGCCGGTGAAGAGGAACGGTTCGAGGAAGACCTGCGCGGTGGCGATCACCTGCAGGATCAGCATGATGAAGAGGATGCCGCGCAGCTGCGGCAGCGTGACGTGCCAGATCTTCTTCCCGATGCCGGCGCCGTCGACCTCGGCCGCGTCATACAGCTCGGGCGGCACGCCCAGCAGCGCAGCCAGGTAGATGATGATCGAACCTCCGGCTCCCGCCCACGTCGCCTCGAGCACGAGCGAGGGCATGGCCTGCACGGCGTCCTGGATCCACGGTTGCGGGGGAATGCCGACGAAGCCGAGAACCGTGTTGAACACACCGGACGGGTCGGCGCTGTAGAAGAACTTCCACAGCAGCACCGCCACCACGGGCGGGATCACGACGGGGAGATACGCGAGCGCCGAGTAGATGCCCTTGCCGCGGCGCACCTCGCTCATCAGCACGGCCATGAGCAGCGGCAACGGGAAGCCGAACAGCAGAGCGAGCACCGCGAACCACAGGGTGTTGATCACGGCGCGGCCGAGTTCGGGGTCGCCGATCACGGCGAGGTAGTTGTCGAATCCGACCCACTCGGACACGATCAGGTTGGTCTTCTGCAGGCTCATGATCACCGACTGCACGATCGGCGACCACGAGAAGAACACGAACACGAACAGCATGGGGAGCACGAACAGGAGGTTCGCGAGCCCGCCGCCGCGGAACCACGTGAGCGGTGAGCGGCGGCGGGAACGGCGCACAGCGGGCGGCGGAGAGTCCTCCGCCGCCGCCCGCTGCTCGAGGAGCGTCATCGTCATGGAGCGTTACTCGTCGAGCTTCGCCTGTGCATCGGTCTGCACCTGGGCGAGCAGCGCGTCGATGTCGGCGTTCTGGTCGGTCAGAACGGTCTGCACCGCGGTGTCGAGGAGCGCGTAGACCTCCTGCGTCTTCACCTTCGGCTCACCGACCGGCGTCTGGTCCCAGATGCGGTCGCTGAACGGCGCCATCTGGTCGACCGGCACGTTGATGTAGTCGGCGATCCACTCCTGCGACTCGTCGTACAGCTCGCGGCTGAGCACGGGAAGCAGCGGGGTGCCCACGGCCTGCCCGGACTCGTTCAGGGTCTTCGCGTCGAGCACTGCGGCATCCTTGTCCATGAGCTTCTGCATGTAGTACCAGTCGATCCAGGTCACCGCGGCGGCCTTCGTCGTGTCGTCGACCGTAGGGCTGATCACGGCGATGTCGCCGCCGCCGAGAGTGCCGGGGTCATCGCCCTCCATCGGCACGACCGTCATGCCGTAGATGTCCGAGTCCATGCCGAAGTCCCGCACGAGCGCGGTGTAGATGTCCGAGCCCGAGGTGTACATCCCGATGTTGCCGGCCGCGAACTCCTGGTTGATGGTTCCCCAGTCGAGGTCGACCTTGGAACCGAAGGCGTTGTCCTCCCACTTCACGTCGTGCAGGAACTGCAGCGCGGCCTTGGTGGCGTCGTTGTCGATCGTCGACTCCGCCGTGCCGTCGCCGTTGTCGGTCTGCGTGCGGCCGCCGCGCGCCACCGTCTGCGAGGTGAGCTGCCAGCCGCCGGTGTTGTTGATCGCCATCTGCGCGTAGCCGGCCTTGCCCGTGGCATCCGTGATCTTCTTGGCCGCTTCGCGGATCTCGTCCCACGTCTCCGGCGGGCTGTCGGGGTCGAGTCCGGCCTGTTCGAACAGGTCACGGTTGTAGTGCAGTGCGGCCGCATACGCCTGGCGCGGGAAGCCGTAGATCTTGCCGTCGTCTCCTGTGACACCGTCAAGGATGATCGGGTTGAACTTGTCGGTGTAGCCGAGCTCCTCGATCGCGTCGGTGACGTCCGTCAGCTGCCCGTTCTCGAGCAGCGTCTTGGAGTCGGTGAACGGCACGGTGAAGACATCGGGCAGGCTTCCGCCGGCGAGCTGCACGGCGAAGGTCGGGCCCTCCCACTCGTACTCGACACCCACGATGTCGATGTCGGGGTGCTCCTTCTCGAACTGCTTCTCCTGTTCGGCGAACGCCTCATAGGCGGCCGCATCGGCTCCCGGGGGGAACGTCGCGACCCGCAGCTCGGTCTTGCCGTCGGCGCTGTCGCTGCCGCTCGACGAGCAGCCGGCGAGGGCTCCGGCCGTCGTGAGCACGGCGACGCCGGCGACGAGGGCTTTCATCGGTGACTTCATTGTCTGTGTCCTTCCAGGTGGTGCTGATCGGGTGGTGCAGGGCTAGTCGGTCGCTCGCGACGAGACCGCCGCCGGGCGGAGCGCGAGCCAGGCGGTGGAATCCGCGGGCAGCGCACCGTCGAGCGGAGCGCTGGCGAGAAGCACCTCGTGGTGCGCGGGGAGGGGCACCGGCACGGCCCCGAGATTGGTGATGCTGACGGTGCCGTCGCCCCGGCGGAACGCGAGGACGTCCGCTCCGAGCTCCAACCACTCCAGATCGCTGCCGGTGAAGTCGGCGATCTGCGCGCGCAGGGCGATAGCCGCGCGGTACAGGTTCAGAGTCGAGGAGGGGTCGGCATCCTGCGCTTCGACGGTGAGCGTCACCCAGTCGTCCGGCTGCGGAAGCCACGGGGTGCCGCCGAAGCCGTAGGGGGTCACCGTGCCCGCCCAGGGCAGCGGCACCCGGCATCCGTCGCGTCCCGGATCAACACCACCGGAGCGGAAGTGCATGGGGTCCTCGATCGCGTCGAGCGGCAACTCCACCTCGGGCAGACCGAGCTCGTCCCCCTGGTAGATGTAGAGGCTGCCCGGGAGAGCGGCGACGAGCAGCGAGGCCGCGCGGGCCCGGCGCGCGCCCCGAGCCGCATCCGTCGGGGTGCCGAACCGCTTGCGCTCGAACGCGAACGACGAATCGGCCTGCCCGTACCGCGTGACCGGCCGGGTGACGTCATGGTTCGAGAGCACCCAGGTCGCGGGCGCGCCGACGGGCGCGTGCTCGGCGAGGGTGCGTGTGATGGAGTCACGCATCGCCTGGGCGCTCCACGGCTGCGTCATGAAGCCGAAGTTGAAGGCGGTGTGCATCTCGCCAGGGCGCAGGTAGCGGGCGAAGCGCTCCGCGTCGTCGAGCCAGACCTCTCCGACGAGCACGCGCTCGCCGTCGTACTCGTCGGCGACGGCACGCCAGTCGCGGTAGATGTCGTGCAGTTCGTCGCGGTCGATGTGCGGATGCCCCGAGGTCGGCGCCGTGCCGGCGGGAAGGTCGGGCAGCGCCGAGTCCTTGACCGGGAGGGCGGCCGAGTCGATGCGCACCCCGGCGACTCCGCGGTCGAACCAGAAGCGCAGGACGTCTTCGTGCTCGCGCCGGACATCGGGGTGGTTCCAGTTGAGGTCGGGCTGCTGCGGCGTGAACAGGTGCAGGTACCACTCCCCTGCAGTGCCGTCGGGGTTCCGCGTGCGCGTCCACGTCTCGCCTTGAAAGCTCGACACCCAGTTCGTCGGCATCTCGTCGCCGTCCGCGCCTCGACCGGGATGGAACCAGAAGCGCTCGCGCTCCGGGCTCCCCGGCTGCGCCGCCAGCGCCTGCTGGAACCATGCGTGCCGGTCGGAGATGTGGTTCGGCACGATGTCGACGATGGTGCGGATGCCGTACTCGAGCGCCTCGGCGATCAACTGCTCCGCCTCCTCGAGCGTGCCGAAGCGCGGGTCGATGAGCCGGTAGTCCTGCACGTCGTAGCCGCCGTCGGCGAGCGGGCTCTGGTACCACGGCGTGAACCAGAGGGCGTCGACACCGAGGCTCTTCAGGTAGGGCAGCCGTGAGCGCACGCCGGCGAGATCGCCGATCCCATCGCCGTTGCCGTCCGCGAAGCTGCGCACGTACACCTGGTAGATCACCGCCGTGCGCCACCATCCCTCGCCCGAGGGCATGGTCAGAGTGCGTGCGGGTGCGGCCGTGCGCAGAACGTCGGTGTCCACGGAACTCCTCGTCGTCGGTGGCGATGAGTCGAATGTAGCTTTTCCTAACGTTCCACGCAAGAACTAAACAGATTGTTGGAATTTTGCAATGACTTGCGGGCGCACGGAAGACGGCGTCTTCCGGATGCCGGTCAGGCCAGCGGCCCCGTCGAGGCGCGCAGCACCAGCTCGGGCTCGAACAGCAGCTCGTCGCTCGGCTGGGAGGTGCCGGCGATCTGCGCGAGCAGCAGCGCGATGATCGCGCGCCCCATCGACTCGATCGGCTGCCGCACCGTGGTCAGCGGCGGTTCGGTGCAGCTCATCAGCGCCGAGTCGTCGAACCCGACGATGCTCACCTCTCCCGGCACCGACAGCCCCGCGCGACGTGCGGCACGCACCGCCCCGAGTGCCATCGGATCGCTTGCGCACACGATGGCCGTGGCGCCGGCGGCGAAGAGTCGCGCCGCACCGGCCTGCCCCGATTCGAGCGAGTACATGCCGCGCACGACGAGGTCATCCGAGAGCGGTGCTCCGAGCTTCTCGAGCAGGCGGCGCGCGGACTCGAGCTTGCGCTGGGAAGGCACGTGATCCTGCGGCCCCAGCAGCAGCCCGATGCGGCGATGCCCCAGCTGGTGCACGTGCAGGACCGCCTGCTCGGCCGCAGCCGCATCGTCGGTCGAGACGGTCGCGAACTGCAGTTCGGGGACGCGGGCGTTGACGAGCACGGTCGGCAGATTCACCTGTCGCAGCCGCTCGTAATGCTGGTGGGCGGCATCCGCCTGCGTGTAGTTGCCGCCGAGGAAGATCACCCCGGACACCTGCTGCGCGAGGAGCAGGTCGACGTAGTCCGATTCGGTCACCCCGCCGGCGTTCTGCGTGCACAGCAGCGGGGTGTACCCGTTCTGCGTGAGTGCGCCGCCGACGATCTCGGCGAACGCGGGGAAGATCGGGTTCTGCAGCTCGGGCAGCACCAGGCCGACCAGGCGCGCGCGCTCGCCGCGCAGCTTCGTCGGGCGCTCATAGCCGAGCACGTCGAGGGCGGTCAGCACCGCCTGCCGAGTGGCATCCGAGACGCCCGGCTTGTCGTTGAGCACACGACTGACCGTGGCTTCACTCACTCCGACCTTGCGCGCCACCTCGGCGAGTCGCTTCGACATGGGGTCAGTTTACGTAAGTTCTTGCAAGAACGCGCAAACGGGTTGCGCGGATGCAGTCGCGACTCAGCGGACGTTGCCGTTGGAGCAGGTCTCCTGAGCAGCAGAGTTGCCCTTGATCGAGTCCGGCAGCGCCACGACGTTGTCCGGCGTCGCGGAGGGGTCCGGCGTCGCCTCTTCGACCGGCGCCGTCGGCTCCTGCACGACGACACCGTCGTTGCTGTTGTTCTCGTGGGTGATCTGCAGCTGCGCGTTGGCCTCGAGCGCATCCCAGAGCGCCGCGGCCGCTTCCGCGTTGGGGACGACCTTGTTCGGGTCGGCGTAGTCGGCACCGGTCGGATACTGCACGAACACGATGTCCTCGAACGGGACCGACTTGACCGCGAGGGCGATCTGGACGAGCGTCATCGGGTTGTTCGCCAGCGACGTGCTGGCCTCGAGGTTACTCAGGGCCGTGTTGGCCAGCTTGAGCATGACCGGAACGTTGCCGAGCACCTCCCCGCTGATCATCTTGCGGGCGAGGCTCGACATGTACTGCTGCTGGTTGCCGATACGGCCCAGGTCGCTGCCGTCGCCGACACCGTGACGGGTGCGAAGGAACTGCAGCGCCTGCAGGCCCTCGACGGTGTGGGTTCCCGCGGCCATGTCGAGGCCCGTGTAGCGGTCCTTGATCGGGTTCGCCAGGCACACGTCGACGCCGCCGATGGCGTTGGTGATCTCGATCACGCCACCGAAGGTGACGGATGCCGCGAACTGGACCTCTTGGTCGGTGAGTTGCGAAATCGTCTGGACGACGCAGTTCAGGCCGCCGTCAGTGTAGGCCGTGTTGAGAGGCTGCTTGCTCATCGCCGAGTGCACGTTGCCGTCTTCGTCCGTGCACTCCGGGATGGGCAGCATCAGGTCGCGCGGGAAGCTGACGACGGTGATCCGGCGGGGCTCCTGCGACACGTGCACCAGAAGGTTCACGTCATTGAGTGTGCCCTCGGCGTCGCCCCCGGTGCACCGGTCACCGAACAGATCCTTGTACTTCTCTTCGCAGGTGTCGACACCTGTGAGGACGAGGTTGAAGCCGCTCTCGTACTCGCCGATGTCCGGCGGGATGACTTCCTGGCCGTCCAGGTCGACGGCGTTCGCCGCGACCGTGCTGGAGAAGTCGTAAGCGATGTACATCGCCACGCCGAACCCGCTGACGAGCACCACGGCCAGACCGATCGCGATGAACTTCAGCAGCTGGCTGAGCGAGCTCGGCGTCGCGAGTTGACCGTGTCGTGCGATGGTGCGGCGGCGGGTGTTCTCGCTCACACGGGCCCTTTCGGATTCAGCACCGGTGCGGGGTCACCGTGCTCAGTATGCGGAGGGTGTGGGATTCGAACCCACGAGACATCTCTGCCCACTGGTTTTCAAGACCAGCTCCATCGGCCGCTCGGACAACCCTCCTCGACAGACGTATCTGTCGACAAGGCGTGAGTCTAGCCGAGTTCTATTCTCCCCCGCTGACCTGGGCGGGCGCTGGAAGCGTGTCGAGCGCCTGCGCCAGACCGCCGTCCTCGACGTCGGCGGTGACCTCGCTCGCGGCTTCCTTCACCACGTCCGGAGCCTGCCCCATCGCCACGGCCCGTCCCTCGAGGGAGCGCGCCCACCCGAACATGCCGATGTCGTTGCGCCCGTCGCCGGCGACCAGGATGCGTCCACTGTCGAGCCCGAGCTCGGTGCGCACCTGCTCCAAGGCGGTGCCCTTGTCGACGCCCTGCGGGGCGATGTCCAGCCACGCGGTCCACCCGATCGCGTAGGAGACCTCGTTGAGACCGGCATCCGCCACCAGGCGGTGGAAGTCGTCTTCGTCGTGACCGGGCGAGACGACCACGATGCGCGAGACCGGCAGCGCGGCGAGTTCGTCGAAGTCGACCTGTCGGCCGCCGTCGAGCGTCCAGTCGTCGAGCTGCTCGGTGAACAGCCGCTGCCCGGAGGCGAGCTCGACCATGTACCGGGCGTCGGGAAGACGGTCGCGCAGTAGCCCGAGGACGGGAGTGGGGTCGAAGGTCTCGACGTTCCAGCGCTCCCAGTCGTCGCCGTCGCGGCGCATCGTCACGGCGCCGTTGGAGCACACGACGTAGTCGGCGGTCAGACCGAGCTCCTCGACGTAGCGGCGCGTGGCCATCCAGCTGCGCCCGGTCGCGATGGTCACCACGTGCCCGGCATCGCGCACGCGCGCGATGGCCTCGGGCACACCGGGACTCATGGTCTCGTCCTGCAGCAGGATGGTGCCGTCGACGTCGAGGCCGACCAGCCAGTGCCCCGTCATCGAGCAGCCCGCCCGTCGCCGAGGGGCAGGATCACTTCGAGGCCGCCGAGGTACGGACGCAGCACCTCGGGCACACGCACCGATCCGTCGGCCTGCTGGTGCGTCTCGAGCAGAGCGACGATCCAACGCGTGGTGGCGAGCGTGCCGTTCAGGGTGGCGACGTGCTGCGTCTTCGCGGAGCCCTGCGCGGCAGCATCCGTCGCATCGACGGCCGGGCGGTGCCTGACGTCGAGTCGGCGCGCCTGGAAGGTCGTGCAGTTCGACGTCGATGTGAGCTCGCGGAACGCGCCCTGCGTCGGCACCCACGCCTCGATGTCGTACTTGCGTGCTGCGCTCGAGCCGAGGTCGCCCGCAGCGACATCGATCACACGGTAGGAAAGCCCGAGGGAGGTGAGCATCTCCTCCTGCAGCGCGACGAGGCGCAGGTGCTCCGCCTCGGCCTCCTCTGCGGTCGTGTAGACGAACATCTCGAGCTTGTTGAACTGATGCACCCGGATGATGCCGCGGGTGTCCTTGCCGTGCGAACCCGCTTCGCGGCGGTAGCAGGTCGACCAGCCCGCGTAGCGGAGTGCTCCGTCGGCGAGGTCGACGATCTCATCCTTGTGGTACCCGGCGAGCGCGACCTCGCTGGTGCCGACGAGGTACAGGTCGTCGTCCTTGTCGAGGTGGTAGACCTCGTCGGCGTGCTCGCCGAGGAACCCGGTGCCCTGCATGATCTCGGGGCGCACGAGGGTCGGCGTGATCAGAGGCACGAACCCGTTCTGCAGGGCCTTGTCGAGCGCGAGGTTCATGAGGGCGATCTCGAGGCGGGCCCCGATGCCGCGCAGGAAGTAGAAGCGCGCACCGGAGACCTTCGCTCCGCGCTCCATGTCGATCGCGCCGAGGAGCTCACCGAGCTCGAGGTGGTCGCGCGGCTCGAAGTCGAATGCGGGCACCTCGCCCACCCGACGCAGTTCGACGAAGTCGGCCTCGCCGCCGGCGGGGACGCCGTCGACGACGACGTTCTCGATCCGGGCGAGGGCTGCGGATGCCGCCTCCGCCGCCTCGTTCGCCGCATGCTGCGCCTGCTTCACGCGCTCGGCGAGGTCCTTCGCCTGCGCGACGAGGGCGGCCTTCTCGTCCTTGGGAGCCTTCGCGACCTGCTTGCCGAACGCGTTCTGCTCGGCGCGCAGCTCCTCGAAAGCGGAGAGTGCGGCCCGGCGCGATCGATCGGCCTCGAGTGCGACGTCGACGGTGCTCTGGTCGTTTCCACGGGCAGCCTGTGAACGGCGGACGATCTCCGGGTTTTCGCGGAGGAGTGCGAGGTCGATCATCTCCCAAGTCTACGGTGCCGTGCCGACGGCGAATCCGGATGTCACAGGCTCGCGGCTGCGTCGTCTTCCTCTGCAGAGGTCGGCAATCGGTCGACCCAGGAAAGGAACCCCATGACCATCCCCGTGACCTCCCTCGACCAGCTGAACCTCGCGTTCGCCGACCGGTTCAACGCCCGCGACCTCGACGGCCTGATGGCCTTGAACACATCGGACGTCGTCTTCGCCCCGGCGCCGGGAACGGCCGTCACGGGCACGGCCGCCGTGCGCGGCGCGCTCGAGCAGTTCCTCGGGCTGAACCTGCCCATCTCGATGCGCGTCCGTCACGTCTTCGAGAGTGCCGGCACCGGACTCGCGATCGCGGACTGGACCATCACCGGCACCGGCCCCGACGGCTCCGAGATCGCTCTCGCAGGCACCACGGCCGATGTCGCGGTGCACGACGAGGTGCACGGCTGGCGATACGCCGTCGACAATCCCTTCGGCACGGCCTGAACCTCTCGGGGAGGTCCGAAGGTCGGGCCTCCCTCAGCCGTCACCCATGCCCGTCGCGCGGCAGGCCCGCAGCGCCTTGCGCGCCCGGGAGATCCGCTGCCGCGCGGCTGCCGGCTCGATCCCGAGGCGCGTCGCCACCTCCTCGGTGGAGAGCCCGTCGACCACCGTCAGCAGCAGCGGTTCCCGGATGGTCTCCGGCAGCGAATGCAGAGCCTCGAGCGCGCCGTCGAGGAACACGCGGATCTCCACCGCGGCATCCACACCCGTCTGGTCCCCGGCGGTGTCGTCGTCGAGAACCGCCTCCGGTCGGCGCGCACGCTGCCGTGCCAGGTCGATGGCGACGTTCCGCGCGATGGCGTCGAGCCAGGAGCACACGCGGCCGGGCTGCGGCGTCTCCAGATGTGCGACCGAGCGCCAGGCGCGCAGGAGGGATGTCTGCGCAGCGTCTTCGGCGTCCGCGGCCGGTACCCCCAACGAGATGCTGCGCCGACGGAGTCTGTCGGGTTCGGCCGTGATCAGCCGGGAGAGCACCGCGCGGGTCGCGTCGTCGGAGTCATCGTGCATCCGAATGCTCCTCTTCCTGGCGACCGGAATAGCGCGGTCCGTTTGTGAGGCCACTCGGGTGTGTCCCGGTTTAGAGTAGCGCCATGACCTCTAGCGCCCCGGTTCTGCGACAGGCGGCGCTCATCTACAACCCGATCAAGGTCGACGGCAAGCATCTGCGTGCGACGGTGCGCGATCTGTCGCGTGAGGCCGGATGGGATCACCCGGCCTTCTATCCGACGACGATCGAGGATGCCGGGCAGGGCGCGACCGCACAGGCGCTCGCACGCAACGTCGATGTCGTACTGGTCGCCGGCGGCGACGGCACCGTGCGCGCGGTCTCGGAGGCGATCGCCAATTCCGGAGTTCCCCTGGCGATCCTGCCGAGCGGCACGGGGAACCTGCTCGCACGCAATCTCGGCCTGCCGCTCGCCGACCCGGGTGAGATGATCCGAGCGGCGCTCGGCGACTTCCGCCATCCGATCGACATCGGTCGGGCGCGACTGACCCGCGAGAACGGCGACGAGGAGGAGCACGCGTTCGTGGTTCTGGCCGGCATGGGACTGGATGCCGACATGATCGCGAACACCCGCTCTGATCTGAAGAAGTCCGTGGGATGGATCGCCTACGTCGACGGTGCAGCCCGCTCCCTCCCCCGCGCGAAGCCGTTCCGCGCCGTGTACCAGGTCGATGAGGGGCGACTGCATTCGCACCGTGCGTACAGTCTGCTCTTCGCGAACTGCGGCACCCTTCCCGCCGGCATCGCCCTCATCCCGGACGCATCGATCACGGATGCCGCCCTCGACATCGCCGTCATCCAACCCACCGGAGTGCTCGGCTGGTTCGCCGTGTGGCGCAAGATCTGGTGGGACAACTCCGTGCTGCGGCGCTTCCGTGCGGGGCGCCGTGTGCTCGAACGCCGCGGCAAGAACGCGTCGGTGCACTTCTTCCACGGGGCCGCGGCCGAGGCTGCCGCTCCGACCCCGATTCCGATCGAGCTCGACGGCGACGAGTTCGGCGTCGCCGTGCGCATCACGTGTTGGGCCGACCCCGGCGCGCTGCTGCTCGCGCTGCCGCCCGGCCACCCGGTTCACCTGCTCTGACGCGGGTGGCGCCCGTCAGCGCTTACGTCGCTTGTTCACTATCACCACGCTGATCACGGCCAAGAAGATGAGCGTGGCCCAGAAGATCTCCACGGGTTCCCGCAGGGGTCAGCGGACCTCGACCGTGCCGTCGAGTCCACCGCCGACCAGGGTCAGCGTGAAAGTGCCGTCGTCCTCGACCGTGTCCTCCCCGAACGCGAGCAAGGTCGCACGGGGTGCCATGTCCATCGTGCAGACCTGATTCTCGTCGGTCACGAAGTACGCGGTTCCGGTGTTTCCCGCACCCTCGAGAGACTCGACCTGCGGCAGGCAGCTCGAAGATCCCCAGGTGAGCAGCACGAGGCCGTCGTCGTCGAGCCAAGCAGCGGAGGGCTGGAACTCGGTCGTGGTTCCCGGGGTGCCGGTGGCGGCCGGGTCACCGTCGATGTCGACGTCGTCGGTGAGGTCGCCATAGGTCACGTTCAGGGTGATGTCCGACTTCGGGTCGACGCCCTCCGGCAGCGCGCCGAGGCTCGCCCGCGGAGCGAGATCCTTCGTGCACGGCTTCGGCGATTCGCCCTCGGGGTCGACGAGCGTCACGGTGACGGTCTGCCCCTCGGCCGTCACCTGATCGACCTGCGGCACGCACGTCGACGAGCCCACCGTGATCACGGCGAACATGCGGCCGTTGTCGAGCAGCGCGCCCTCGAAGTCGTTCTGGTCGTCCACGTCTCCCGCGCCGGGGGCCGGCGAACTCGACGGGGCGTCGGAGCCGGGGCCGGCGGTGCATCCCGCGACGAGGAGTGCTGCGGCGACGAGGCCGACGACAGAGGCGAGGGGACGAAGCGCAGAGGTCATGCTCACAGGGTAGCCCGAGGGCAGATCGCCCGGAAAGCCCGGATGGACCGCGACGACTACTGCAGGGCGGAGGTCAGGCGGGCGAGGTTGTCGAGCACGGTCGAGCGCAGCGGCTGCTGCATCCACTCCTCGAGCGTCAGCTCACGGCTGAGCGAACGGTACTTGTCCTCGACCTCGCGCATCTCTGTGACGAACTCCTCGCCGCGCACCAGCATCGAGACCTCGAGGTTCAGACCGAACGAGCGCATGTCCATGTTGCTGGACCCGATGACGGCGACCTCGTCGTCGATCGTGAGCGTCTTGGTGTGCAGGATGTACGGCTTGCGGTACATCCAGATGCGGACGCCGGCCTTGAGCAGCACCTCGTAGTAGCTGCGCTGGGCGTGGTAGACCATCGCCTGGTCGCCCTCTTCCGAGACGAAGAGCTCGACGTGGACCCCACGATCGACCGCCGCGGTCACGGCGAGCAGCAGCGCCTCGTCGGGGACGAAGTAGGGGCTGACGATCATGATCTTCTTCTTCGCGGCGTACAGCAGGCCGAGGAAGAGACGCAGATTGTTCTCGACCTCGAACCCGGGGCCGGACGGCACGACCTGGCAGTCGAGGTCGCCGGAGCCGATGTTCGCATGGGCGATGTCGATTCCCTCGAGCACCGTGTCGGTCTCGCTGTACCAATCGGCGACGAAGATCGCGTTCACGCTCAGCACCACCGGGCCGTCGAGGCGGACCATGAGATCGACCCAGTGCAGCCCGCGCTTGATGTTCTTCGGCAGGTTGTATGTCGAATCCGTGATGTTCTGCGATCCGAGGAACGCGATGTTGCCGTCGACGACGAGGAGCTTGCGGTGGTTGCGCAGATCGGGGCGCTGCATCTTGCCCTTGAGCGGTTGCACCGGCAGCATCAGGTGCCAGTCCGCACCCATCGCGTTGAGTCGGGCGATGGTCTGCCGGTACCGGGGCTTGCCCTGGTTGGCCCAGTGATCGAGAAGCACGCGCACCTCGATGCCGCGGGCGCACACCTCTTCGAGAGCTCGGAAGAAGTTGTCGGTCGCCGTGTCCGACTGGAGGATGTAGAACTCGACATGCACGTAGTCCTGTGCAGTGCGGATGGCCTCGGCCATCTCGTCGAGCGACTCCTGGTAGTCGGAGATCAGGTGCGCACCGTTGTCACCCGAGAGCGGCAGCGCTCCGAGCTTCTGATTCATCTGGACGATCGGCCCGAACCACGCGGGGGCGTTCGGGCGCAGAGTGCCGAAGTGCAGGTGCTCGCTCGTCTCGGCGATGTACTCGTTGATCTGGTCCTGCTTGCGTCGACGCGCGCGCGGCAGGCGCGGGTTTCCGATCAGCAGGAAGAGGAAGACTCCGACGAACGGGATGAAGAACACCGCGAGGAGCCAAGCCATCGCGGCGGTCGGACGCCGATTGC
Organism: Microbacterium sp. B19(2022); assembly: GCF_012030385.1. Taxonomy (NCBI): domain Bacteria; kingdom Bacillati; phylum Actinomycetota; class Actinomycetes; order Micrococcales; family Microbacteriaceae; genus Microbacterium; species Microbacterium sp. B19(2022). Next base: position 9,328 of record NZ_JAAUVO010000009.1, on the reverse strand, counting down.
GCGGGATGACGATGATCGCCGTGACGCGGATCGCGATGTCGAGCACCAGCAGGAAGGCGGCGATCCACCAGCCCCAGGTCTCCGCGGTCATCGTGCACCTTCCCCACCGCGGTGACGATCACCTCGGGAGCGCGCCGAAGCCGGGGCGCTGGCTTCACAGTAGCGGATGGCTGGGACTCAGACGCGCGGCGGAAGGCCCCGTGCCGCGCGCTCTTCCGCCTCGATCTGCGCGTGGACCTTGCGCTCCGTGCGGTCGAAGCGGAGGATGCCGCGGAGCACGAAGACGAACACGACGCTCACCCCGATGGTCGGCAGAAGCGACCATGCCGCAGCGAGCCAGAAGTTGTCCATCACCCCATGGTACGCGAGCCACTCCTCGTGCACACCGCCGCGCGTTCAGCTTCCGCGTCCACAATCCGGCTTTCCCGCCCCCGAGGGATCTCCGCTCCGAGACACTCTCGGCATGACAACACTGCTTCGCGCCACCGATTCCGCCGCATTCCTCGGCATCGTCCCCGCTCTCGCGGGTTTCACTCCTCGCCGGAGCGTCGTGCTGCTGCCCTTCCACGGCACGCGCACCGATGGGGCCATGCGACTCGATCTCCCCTCGGACGGGACCGACCTCGAGACGTACGCCGACGCCGCGGTCGGTCTCGTCGCCCGCGTTCAGGGGACGGATGCCATCGCCGTCGTCGTGTACACGGACGAATGCTCGCACGCCACCCGCGACGGGCTCGTCCTCCCCCATGCCGTGGCCGTCGACGAACTGCTCGGCTGCGCGGAGGATGCGGGGCTGCGCATCGTCGATGCGCTCTGTGTGACGCCCTCCGGGTGGTCGAACTATGCGGAGAGCGACCCCGCCCTCCACCCGCTGGCAGAGATCCGCCACCCATCCGAGGGCACCGCTGCACCTGACATCTGCGAAGACCAGGCGGCCGGGGCTCGACTCCCCGCGGTCGATCTCTCCGAGAAGGAGCGGGTGGGCAGAGCGGCACTCGAACTCGCGGCGCTGCTCGACGAAGAGGGAGAGGGAGAGGGGAAGGGACGGTTGACCGGGCGGGAGAATCCGCAGCTGATCGCTGCGCTCGTGATGCTCGAAGACGTGCCTGCGTTCTTCGAATCGGTGCTCGCAGCCCCCGATGCTCTTCCGCCCTATGCGACCGCGACGCTGCTGTGGTGTTTGGAGCGTCCGCTGCTCCGAGACGTGGCGATCGCGCAGTGGGCGAGCGACCTCGCGGGAGGCATCCGCGCACTCGACGCGCAGACCGCCTTCGCGAAGTCCGGTGAGATGGTCCCCGACGAGCTCGGGCGGCTGTTCCTGGGCCAGGGCCCCGCCCCGGACCTCGATCGACTCCGCCTCGCACTGTCCGTCGTGCGCGAGGCGGCCGCGCGGGCACCCCGCGATGCACGACCGGCACCGCTCACCGCGGCGGCATGGCTGTCGTGGGCGTTGGGAAGAGCCACCCACGCCGCCCGCTATCTGGAGCTGGTCCGCGAGATCGACCCGCGGTACTCCCTGGCCGCCCTGTTGGAGACCATGATCGCCGGCGCGATGCTTCCGGAGTGGGCGTTCCATCGCAGCACGGCGGCATGACCGCCGGCTGCAGGGACTACTTGACGAGCGGGAAGAGGATCGTCTCGCGGATGCCGAGGCCGGTGATCGCCATCAGCAGACGGTCGATCCCCATGCCCATTCCCCCGGACGGCGGCATGCCGTGCTCGAGCGCCCGCAGGAACTCTTCGTCGACCGGCATCGCCTCCACGTCGCCTCGCGCGGCGAGCTTCGCCTGCTCTTCGAACCGCTCACGCTGGATCACGGGGTCGACGAGCTCGGAGTATCCGGTCGCCAGCTCGAAGCCCCGGATGTACAGGTCCCACTTCTCGACGACGCCGGCGATCGAGCGGTGCTCGCGCACGAGGGGCGACGTGTCGACGGGGAAGTCCATCACGAAGGTCGGGCGAACCAGGTCGCCCTTCACGAAGTGCTCCCACAGCTCTTCGACGAGCTTGCCGTGGGTGGCCTGCGGAGGAAGATCGACGTCGTTCGCCTCGGCGAAGGCGATGAGGTCCGCGACCGAGTCCTGCGGTGTGACCGTGCGACCGGATGCAGCAGAGAGCGACTCGTACATCGAGATGCGGTCCCACTCCCCGCCGAGGTCGTAGTCGGTGCCGTCGGCCCAGGTCACGGTCGTGGAGCCGGCGACCGCGATCGCCGCCTTCTGCACGAGCTCCTGTGTGAGCGCGGCCATCTGGTTGTAGTCGCCGTACGCCTGGTAGGCCTCGAGCATCGCGAACTCGGGGCTGTGCGTGGAGTCGGCTCCCTCATTGCGGAAGTTTCGGTTGATCTCGTACACGCGCTCGATGCCGCCGACGACCGCACGCTTCAGGTAGAGCTCGGGCGCGATGCGCAGGTACAGCTCGGTGTCGAACGCATTCGAGTGCGTGATGAACGGACGAGCGGAGGCGCCACCGTGCTGCACCTGCAGCATCGGGGTCTCGACCTCGAGGTAGTCGTGGCTCGTGAACGTCGCGCGCAGGCTCGCGTTCACGGCGGCACGGGCACGCACGGTCGTTCGTGCCTGCTCGCGGACGATGAGGTCGAGGTAGCGGCTGCGCACGCGGCCTTCCTCGCTGAGCTCGGAGTACGCGTTCGGGAGCGGGAGGATCGCCTTGGAGGCGATCGCCCAGCCATCGGCCATGACCGACAGCTCTCCGCGGCGGCTGGAGATGACTTCACCGTGAACGAAGACGTGGTCGCCCAGGTCGACGTATTCCTTCCAGTCCGCGAGCGACTCCTCGCCGACGTTCGCGAGAGAGATCATCGCCTGGATGCGAGAGCCGTCACCGGCCTGCAGGGTGGCGAAGCAGAGCTTTCCCGTGTTCCGGCTGAAGACGACGCGGCCCGCGATGCCGACGATGACACCCGTCTCGGCGCCCGCCTCGAGCTCGCCGTACTCGGCGCGCAGCGCGGGAATCGTGTGCGTGACCGGCACTGCGACGGGGAAAGCTCCCCCACCGGCATCCGCACGCTTCTCGATCAGGCGCTCACGCTTGGCGAGGCGCACGGCCTTCTGCTCGTGGACGTCCTCTTCGGGAGAAGAGTCGGTCGAGGCCGATTCGGGCGCGGCAGACGCGTCAGTCATGTGGGGGCTCCTTGGAAGTCCTTCCCAGTTTACCGAGGCGACGTGCCGGCTCACGGCGCATGCTGGGTAGCCTCGAAGAATGGCCCATCCACGGATCCTCCGCGCGTTCGCCGCCCTCGCCGTCGCCTTCGCCACCACCGCCGTCGCACCGCCCGCGGCAGCCGCTGCCGATGTCGGACCCGGACTCGCACCGCAGGTGCGCGCGGACACGGAACCGGGCGGCGTCGACGACTTCTCGTATGCGTCATGGGATGCCGTGTACGAGGTCGGGCTCGACGACGAAGGCAGGGCGCGGACGCATGTGACCGAGACGCTGGTCGCCCGCTTCCCCGAGACCGACCAGAACCACGGCATCGTCCGCGGCCTGCTGACGTCTTACGAGGGGGCGAGCACCGAGACGCAGGTCCTCTCCGTGACCGATGAGGATGGCCAGGAGGTGCCGCACGAGACCGACGAAGAAGATGGGCTGCTGTACGTTCTCACCGGCGACGACGACACCTACGTGCACGGGCTCACCACCTACGTGATCGAGTACGAGATGCGCGACACGGTCATCGCGACGAAGCCGGCCGCGGGGGCGTCGACACCGTCGGTGGACGAGTTCTACTGGAACCTGCTCCCCCTCGACAGCACGCAGCCCATCGAGCGGTTTCGCGCTGACATCGTTCTCGATGAGGAGCTGGGCGCGGCACTCACCGGCTCGACGCGGTGCTACACCGGGCCGACGGGGTCCCGGACGGAGTGCGAGCTGCGGGGTCCTCAGACCGATGGCAGCGTGACGGTGTTCGGCGTCGAATCCGGCGAGCGAGCCGCCGGCGACGGGGTCACCGTGGCGATCGGGTTCGAGCCGGGCACAGTCGCACAGCCCCTCGCGCGCACACCCGACCCGGTCGGCGACGTTGCTCCGTTCGTCGCGGCCGCGGGAGCTGCAGGCCTGACGGTCGGCAGCTGGTTCGCCGTCTGGGCGTTCCGCCGCCGACGCCGAGTGGCCACCGGCATCGTCGTGGCGCAGTACGACGTGCCGGACTCCCTGCCCCCACTCATCGCGGCGACGGTCATCACCGGCGCGAAGGACGTGATCCCCGCCGAGATCGTGCACCTCGCCGTGCGCGGAAGCCTGCGCATCGAAGAAGGCGTGGAGGCCGAAGAGTCACGCTTGCGCCGCATCCCGGGGGCGGAAGCACCGGACGAGCTGGATGCCGAGGCGCTGGACGCACTGTTCCTCGACGCCGACGCCGACGGGGTGGTCGATCTGCCCGCCGCCGATGAGGCATTCGCCGCCCGCATGACCGCGCTTCAGCAGAGCGGGACGACCGCAGCGGCATCCCGTGGCTTCACCGAGAGGGTGCGAAGTCGTGGCGCCGTGATCGTGCAGTGGTGCGCGATCGGTGTCGCGCTGATCGGACTGGGCCTGGGAATCTGGGCAGCCACCAGCGGCCGCCTCTCGGCGATCCCCGCCCTCGTCGTCATGTCGTTCGTCGCGTTCCTCGTGTTCCTGTCGAGCGTGTACGCGTTCTCGAAGCACACGGTCCTCACGGCAGAAGGAGCGCGCACCTCCGAGTACCTGCAAGGGGTGAAGGAGTTCATCCGGGTCGCAGACGCCGACCGTCTGCAGATGCTGCAGTCCTACAGCGGCGCCGAGCGCCGTCAAGACGGCACGGCCGATGTCATCCACGTGTACGAGCGGCTCCTCCCCTACGCGATCCTCTTCGGCATGGAGGACGAATGGGGCGACGTGCTCGAGCGTGCATACGCACAGGAGCAGCACGGCGCTTCCTGGATCGGCGACCCGACCTCGTTCGCCCTGCGCATGCAGCTGGCGTCGTTCATGGCGTCGTCGCAATCGGCAGCGACGTATTCCGCACCATCAGCCGGCGGCTCGTCGAGTGCCGGCGGGTCGTTCGGCGGCGGGTTCTCCGGTGGTGGCGGAGGCGGAGGGTTCTCGGGCGGACGATGAGCCGCCGCTACCGTCAGATCAACGGAGGAGCGTCGGATGCTTCGCGCAGCGCACGCTCCACCGTCGACTGCACCAGCGCCGACAGGTAGCCGCCCGGATTCTCCACGCCGAGCTCGCGCAACTGGGCCGTCGACTGGCCGATGATCGATCGCGAGAACTCGGTGGCCGTCGCGATCGCATCGGCATAGGCCGGTCGGTCTGCCTCCGCGATCACGACCGGCTCGCATCCGATCTCCACCGCGAGCGCCTGGGCGATCGGCAGCACTGCGGCCGGAGCCGTCACCGCGGCGAACCCCGCTTGCAGTTGACGCAGGTCGATCGAGGTCCCGGTGAACGTGATGGCGGGGTGCACGGCGAGCGGGATCGCGCCGCGCTCGGCGGCCGGCCGCAGCACGTCGATGCCGTACGCGGGATCGGTGTGCAGCACGAGCTGCCCGATCTGCCAGCCCCCGACCTCGGCGATGCCGGCGACCAGTGACGGCAACTGCTCGGAGGGAACCGCGATGACCACGAGCTCGGCTCGACGCACGACCTCCAGCGCGTCGAGCACGGGCACATCCGGCAGCACGGCAGAGGCGCGCTCGTCATCGGAGCCGCTCGTGATCCCGATCACCGCGTGCCCCGCTCCGCCGAGCGCCGCACCGATCACCGGACCTACACGTCCCGCGCCGATGATGCCGACGCCGAGACGCCCGTCCCGCGCCACCGTCACTCCTCCGGCTGATCCGACGGTGCGGGCGGCGGCGTCCTCCGCCGCCGCAACTGCGGTTCGGCGGGAGGCGCGGCCGGCGCAGCGGGAGGCGCCGGCGGCGCGGCAGCAGGGGCGGGCGGTACCGCAGGTGCGGCCGACGGCGCGGCAGCCGGAGCTGCCGGGGCGGGCGGCGCCGCAGCAGGCGGCGTGAATGCCGGCGGCGCGTACGATGCCGGCGGGGCGAACGGCGCCGGTCGCGCCCCCGGCGCCGGGGGCGCGAGGTTCGGCACGAATGGCGGCGGCGGAGTCACGGACGGCGGACCTGCGTACGCGGGCGGCCCCACGGGCTGCGCCTCGGATGCGGCGGCCGCATGCTCGCTCCAGCGGTGGGTCGTGTCGCGCGATGCGGCCTCGGCGGCCGCCCGGCTGACGTCGTCGAGCAGCGCCAGGGCATCGGCGCGCTCGAGGCCGGAGAGGTAGCCGGTGATGGGTCCCGGAACCGAATGCACCTGTGCGCCCGAGACCCGCTGCGACCGGTCGATCGGCCCCTGACTGAGCGAGACGCCCTGCAGGCGCGCGAGCGGGAACACGGCGAGCTTGCGCCAGACGATGCCCCGACGCAGCAGCAGGCCGAACTCCTCGACGAGGTAGCCGTGGCGCTTCCACGAGAACGGACGCCGCCACCACGCGCGCCGCGGCATCGTGCGGTACGTGTCGCCTTCGATCGGGCCGACGACACCCTGCTCCCAGAGGGAGTGGATGCTCTCGGCGGGAACATCGGGCAGCACCAGCGCGAGCACGCGCTCGACGTCGGCGCGCTTGCCGACCGGCAGCACCACGTTGAACTGCTGTCCACTGCCGGAGGACTGCTGAGCGGCGCTCTTGCCGCTCATCCGGTTGATCTTGATCGTCCACCAGCCGAACGGGCGCCACAGCAGCGACTGCGTCACCTCGACGGCGAAGATGCGCCCCGGCGGGAGCGTCTCGGTCACGGTCGTGAGGAGCCCGTACGTGATGCGCACGCCGTCGGGGGTGGGGGCGATCGAGTAGCGCAGCGACTTCGAGATCTGCGCCCAGGTGATACCGACCACGGCGATCACCAGCGGTACTCCCATGCCGAAGCCCAGGCCGAGCAGCACGCCGCCGTCGGTGTCGCCGTCGATCAGCAGGCCGATCAGCGCGCTGCCGAACGCGATCGCGAAGATCGCGCCGAAGAACACCACCCACAGCAGGCCCGAGATCAACTGCGATCCGACGAGGCGTCCGGTCGGGATCTTGACGACACTCTCGGGGACGACGTCGGCGAGGTCGACACCCGCGAGGAGGTCGTTGACTCCGGAATTCACCGATCCGACCAGCTGCGCGCGCGCGGATCCCGGCGCGGTCGCAGCCGGGGCCGGGGCGGAACCCGGGTTCAGCGCCGCGTTGCGGGCCGCCCTGGCGCCCGATGCCAGGCGCAGGATGTCCGACCTCACGGACTCGGCGCGCGATGTCGCGAGATACTCGAGCTCGACGTTCGCATCGTTTCCGGCGCCCACGACCTCCAGCTTCGCGAGTCCGATGATGCGCGCCGGGAAGGGACGGGTCAGGTTGACACCCTGCACGCGATCGAGCGGAGCCCGTCGGTGCGAGCGGAAGATGAACCCCTTGCGCACCTCGACGTGGTCGCCGGTGATCCGGAACTGATGGAAGCGCCAGACGAACCAGAAGATCAGCACGAGAACGATGACGAGCCCGAGCACGCTGAGCAGCGCGACGAGGATCAGGTTGTTGGAGAGCACCCAGTCGACGGGATCGCCGCCGGAGTAGTCGCCGACGTGCGCCTCCTCCGGCGCGAAGAGCGCGACGGCCCACGTGATGAGACGATCGCGCATGTTCGTGATCACGATGCCGGCGACGATGATCAGCACCAGCCCGCCCTTGAAGAGCGGCGTGAGCGGATGCATGCGGTGCCACTCGCCGTTGGCGAGGGTGGTCGACGAGTCGCCGACGGCCGCCGCCGCGCTCGGGGACGGAGGGAGCTGCGGCTCGCTCACAGGCCGGTCCGGCGGGTCTCGGCGACGTGGATGAGGGTGTCGCGCAGCGCCTCCGCAGCCTCCTGAGTGAGACCGGGGATCTGCACGCCGGTCGTCGCGGCGGCCGTCACCATCTTGAGCTGCGCGATGCCGAAGCCGCGGTCGAGCGGGCCCTGGGTGATGTCCACCAGCTGCATGCGGCCGTAGGGCACAGCGATCATGCGCTGCCAGAGGATGCCCTTGCGGAAGACGATGTCGTCGGCGCGCAGCATGTACCCGATCGCCTTCGCCTGGCGCGGAAGGATGATGAGCGCGATCACCGTGATGAGAAGGACGATGCCGGCGGGGATCCACACCCACTGCTGGTGCAGCACGAGGCTGAGCACGAGCGCCGCGGCGGCGACGATCACGAGGAAGATCACGTTCTGCACGATCTGCGAGACCACGTAGCGCGGCGAGATCTGGTGCCACGCGCCGTCGAGCTCCAGGCGGGCCTCGTTCCGAGCCGTCCGCAGCTCGGAGTACGTGCCCTGGTCGAGGGCGGCGAGGTCAGTGCCCTCCGCCGGGTTCAGGGGCGCGGTCTCTGGGTTCTGAGTCATCAGGATCCTTCGGCAGGGTGCAGAACTGTTCGGCGACGAGCGCGGCGATCGTGAGGACGATCGCACTACCGACGAGGGCCAGCATGGCCACAGTCGACCCTACCTGTGGATCGACCGGCCGTGAGAGGAGGAACACCAGCAGCCCCGCTCCGAAGCCCGCCATGATGGCGCCGAGCAGGCTGGAGGCACGGGCGAGCGTCGCCGCTCTCAGCGCGCGGAACGGGTCTATGCGCACACCCGAGCGCACGCTGCGACGCACCGGCCAGGCGACGCCCAGGGAGGCGGCAGCGATCAGCAGGAGCAGCACCGGGAGCAGCAGCGACGGCGTGAAAGTGACGCGGCCGGACGCCGTGAGCAGATGATCGAGCAGGAACCCGCCGCCGGCCGCGAGCAGCGCGAGGAGGAGCAGGAGCCCCGCAGACGTGCGCCTCATCCTTCGCCCCGACCGTGCAGCTCGGCCGCGAGGTCGGCCACGCGTCCTCGTCCGAGAAGCACCGCATCCGGGTCCACGTCGAGCCAGGGGTCGAGCACGAACAGCCGTTCCGCGGCGCGCGGGTGCGGCAGCTGCAGACGCGGCTCGTCCGAGACGACGTCACCGTAGGCGATGAGGTCGAGGTCGAGCGTGCGGTCGCCCCACCGCTCGCGGCGCTCCCGACCGTTCTCGTCCTCGATGGCGTGCAGCATCCCGAGGAGGATCTCCGGGGCGAGACGCGTGGTGACCAGGGCGACCGCGTTCACGTACCCCGGTGCCTCGGGATCCGGTCCGTCGAGGCGGAGTGCGACGGTCTCGAACAGGTCGGAGAGACGCACGTCGCTCACGAGCGGCAGCCGCGCGATCCGCTGGGCCGCCGCACGGATCGTCTCATGCCGATCTCCGAGATTCGCGCCGAGAGCGACGACCGCCACGGTCTCCGGGCGGGCAG